>NZ_JBEXTB010000005.1:135776-139882 GCF_040613915.1 Streptomyces sp. NPDC006193 | reverse complement strand
GGGCGGCGGGGACCGGGGACCAGGACGGGTGGCACAGGCGGCCGAGGCGGCGGGGACCGGGGACCAGGACGGGTGGCACAGGCGGCCGAGGCGGCGGGGACCGGGGACCAGGACGGGTGGCACAGGCGGCCGAGGCGGCGGAGCGGGGACCAGGACCGGTGGGGCGGGCAGTGGACCGGGGCCGGCGGGGCCGGGGACCGCTGTCGTCGGTCACCGTGCAGACCGGGGCGCAGGTGAACGCGCTGCGGCCCGCGCGGGACGCCTGGGACAGCGACCGCGGCGTCCACCGCCCGGCAGGCCAGGCCCGCCGCCGTTGAACGGCAGCGACCGGCCGCCGCGCTCGGCGGGGCTTCCGGGGACCGCGTGGGGCACTGCGAACGGGCGCCCAGGGTGAACGCGCTGCGGCCCGTGCGGGACGGGCAGGCCACCGCGCCGACGGCAGGACCGCGCGACCTCGGCGTCCACCGCCCGGCGGGCAGGGCCACCGCCGAACGCCGAGCGACCCGGTCGGCGTGAACGGCGGCCGGGGACCGCTGTCGTCGGTCACCGTGGGCCGCAGCGCCGCGGCGGCCCAGCGGAGGCCGGGCCGCGACCGGCGTCCAGCGCCCGGCGGGCCGGGGTCCCGCAGCGGCCCGGTCGGGCCGGACCGGTGGCCGGAGGCCGGCGGGGCCGGGAGCCAGTTGGACGAACCGCGCCCTGCGCAGGGCGAGCCCCCGCGAACACGCCGCTGCGCCCGGCGGGCCGGGGTCCCGCAGCGGCCCGGGCGGGCCGGACCGGTGGCCGGAGGCCGGCGGGGCCGGGAGCCAGGTGGACGAACCGCGGCCTGCGCAGGGCGAGCCCGCGCGGACGCGCCGCCCGGGAGCCGCGGCAGGGGCAGGGCGCGCCCGGCGTACGCCGGCGGCGACCCGGTCGGCCCCGGCCGGTGGGCGCAGGCGCATGGCACCGGCGGGCGAGGGGTACGTTCCGTTTCCATGAAGCTGGCGTTCTCCACTCTCGGTGTCCCCGGCCTGCCCCTGCGGGAGGTCCTGTCCCTCGCGACCGCGCACGGTTACCACGGCGTGGAGCTGCGCGCCCACCCCGAGGAACCGGTGCACCCGGGCCTCGGCCCCGCCGAACGCGCCGAGACGGCGGCGCTGTTCCGGAGCGCCGGGGTGGAGGTGCTGGGCGTCGCCGGGTACGTGCGCGTCGCCGCCCCCGGGGAGGACGCGCCCGTGCTGGCGGAGCTGCGGGATCTGCTGCGGCTGGCCCACGATCTGGGCGCCCCCTTCGTCCGCGTCCTGCCCGGCGCCGACCCGGACCTGCCCCGCGAGGAGTCCGACGCGATCGCCGCCCGGCGGCTCGGCACCGCGGCCGAGGATGCCTCCGCGCTCGGCGTCCGCATCCTGCTGGAGACGCACGACTCCCATCCCACCGGCGCCGACGTGATCCGGGTCCTCGGCCCGGTCGGCCACCGGCAGGTGGGGGCGCTGTGGGACGTGATGCACACCTGGCTGGGCGGCGAGCAGCCGTCGGACACCTACGCGGCGCTCGCGCCCCACCTCGGATATGTGCAGGTCAAGGACATCCTCTCGGTCGAGGACACCTCCCCGCTGCCGCTCGGCGCGGGGGTGCTGCCGCTCACCGAGTGCATCGACGTCCTGTCCCGGCAGGGCTGGGACGGCTGGCTGTGCTGGGAGTACGAGAAGCGCTGGCACGAGGGCGCCGCCCCGCTCCCCGAGCTGCTGGGCGCGGGCCGCGAGCACCTGGCACGGCTGCTGGGCGAGGCGGCGTAGACCCGCCGCGGCAGCCCCGTCGTACCCCGCCCGTTCCCCAACCGGGCGCGTCCTAGGGCTGGACGCGCCCGCGAATGCGCCGGTCGCGGCCCCTTCCTGGTTACTGTGCATTCCCTTGACGGAAAGAAACTTCCCGGATATTGGTGACCTCTCGGAAGTTTCCTTCAGCGGTTCTCCTCCGGAAGGAGCGCACGTGCACGACACCAGCACGGGAAGCACGGGAAACACCGCACGGCCGTCCAGACGCGCCGTCCTCGCCGCCACCGCGGGCCTCACCGCCGCGCTGTCCGTACCGACGACCGCCGCACACGCGGCCGCACCCGGCGACCGCGGGCTGCGCGCCCTGATCTCCCGGATGACGCTGGAGGAGAAGGTCGGCCAGCTGTTCGTGATGCGGGCCTACGGCCACTCCGCCACCGCCCCCGACCAGGCCGACGCCGACGCCAACCTCAAGGAGCTCGGCGTCCGCACCGCCGCCGAGCTGATCGCGAAGTACCGCGTCGGCGGCATCATCTACTTCACCTGGGCCCACAACACCCGCGACCCCCACCAGATCGCGGACCTGTCCAACGGCATCCAGCGGGCCGCGCTCCGGCAGCCGCGCGGCCTGCCCATGCTCATCGCCACCGACCAGGAACACGGCGCGGTCTGCCGGGTCGGCGCACCGGCCACCCTCTTCCCCGGCGCGATGGCCGTCGGCGCGGGCGGCTCCCGCTCCGACGCCCGCACCCTCGGCCGGATCTCCGGCGCCGAGCTGCGCGCCCTGGGCGTCAACCAGGACTACTCCCCCGACGCCGATGTGAACGTCGACCCGGCCAACCCGGTCATCGGCGTCCGGTCCTTCGGCGCCGACCCCGAGGCGGTGGCCGCGCTGGTGGCCGCCGAGGTGAGGGGCTACCAGGCGTCGCGGGTCGCGGCGACCGCCAAGCACTTCCCGGGCCACGGGGACACCGCCGTCGACAGCCACTACGGCTTCCCGGTCATCACCCACAGCCGGGAGCTGTGGGAGCGGCTGGACGCGGTGCCGTTCCGGGCCGCGATCCGGGCGGGCATCGACTCCGTCATGACGGCGCACATCCAGTTCCCGGCCCTGGACGACTCCGGCGACCCGGCCACCCTCTCCCGCCCGATCATCACCGGCATCCTGCGCGGCGAACTCGGTTACGACGGTGTGGTGATCACCGACTCGCTGGGCATGGAGGGCGTCCGCACGAAGTACGGCGACGACCGGGTACCGGTGCTCGCGCTCCGGGCCGGCGTCGACCAGCTGCTCAACCCGCCGTCGATCGACGTGGCCTGGCACGCGGTGCTGAAGGCGGTGCGGGACGGCGAGCTGACCGAGTCGCGGCTGGACGAATCGATCCTGCGCATCCTGCGGCTGAAGGCCCGGCTGGGGCTCTTCGGCAACCCGTACGTCACCCGCGCGGGCGTCGACCGCGTGGTCGGCGCCGAGGCGCACCTGGCCGCGGCGGACCGGATCGCCGAACGGACCACGACCCTGCTGGTCAACGAGGGCGGCCTGCTGCCGCTGCGCCGGCGCGCACACCGCAGGGTCCTGGTCGTCGGCGCCGACCCCGCCTCCCCGTCGGGCACCACCGGCCCGCCCACGGGGGTCCTGGCCGCCGCCCTCACCGGACTGGGCTTCACCGCCACGGCCCTGTCCACCGGCACCGCGCCCTCCGAGACGACCGTCGGCAAGGCGGTCGCGGCCGCGCGGGACGCGGACGCGGTGGTCGTGTGCACGTACAACGTGACGGCGTCCAGCACGCAGCGGACCCTGGTGGACCGGCTGCTGGCGACGGGCAGGCCGGTGGTGGCGGTGGCGGTCCGCAACCCGTACGACGTCGCCCACCTCACCTCGGTGAAGGCCTGCCTGGCGACCTACGGCTGGACGGACGTCGAGGTGCGCGCCGCGGCCCGGGTCATCGCCGGGCGGGTGTCACCGCGCGGGAGGCTGCCGGTGCCGGTGCAGCGCGCGGACGATCCGGGGCGGGTGCTGTACCCGGTCGGGCACGGGCTGAGGTACTAGGCGCCCGTGCCGGTGACAGCCGGAAGCGGCGGGGTGGAGGCCGCGTGGACCTTCACCCCGCCGCTCGGCCGGAGGGCGTCGCCGCTGTCACTCACCCCCCGCGGTGTCGGCTCCGCCGCCGGTGTCCGTGCCGCCGGTGTCCGTACCGCCGGTGTCCGAGCCGCCGTCATCGGTGGCGCTCCCGGCATCCGTGCCTTCCTCGGTGCCGGTGCCTTCCTCGGTGCCGGTGCCCTCTTCGGTGCCGGTGCCCTCTTCGGTGCCGGTGCCCTCTTCGGTGCCGGTGCCCTCCTCGGTGCCGGTGCCCT
>NZ_JBEXTB010000005.1:0-135680 GCF_040613915.1 Streptomyces sp. NPDC006193 | reverse complement strand
CCCTCCTCGGTGCCCGTGCCCTCCTCGGTGCCCGTGCCCTCCTCGGTGCCCGTGCCCTCCTCGGTGCCCGTGCCCTCCTCGGTGCCCGTGCCCTCCTCGGTGCCCGTGCCCTCCCCAGTACCGGTGCCTTCCTCGGTGCCCGGGTCCTTCGGGTCCTTGGGCTCCTCCTTCGGGTCCTTGGGGTCCTTGGGCTCCTCCTTGGGATCCTTCGGGTCCTTCGGGTCCTTCGGGTTCTTGGGGTCCTTCGGAGCCTCGGGGTCCCTCGGGTCCCACTTCGGGTCCTTCTTGTGGTGGTCCCAGTAGTCCCACTGGTGCTTGGTCTCCCAGCAGTAGTACTTATGGTGCTTCACCACCACGTAGTAGATCTTGTAGCCGGGATCCCAGTGGTACTCCTTGTTCTTGCCCCAGCAGGAGAACTTCTTCTTCTTGTTCCACTTGTGCTTCTTGTCCCAGCAGTGCTTGTGGTGCTTGTGGTGCTTGTTCTTGCCCTTGCCCCCGTGCTCGGCGACCGAGACGACGCTCGCCTCGGCCGACGGGGCCGCCATCGCCGTCGTGGCGGGCAGGACGACCCCGCCGGTGGCCACGACGGCCGAGGCCACCGCCGCCCCGATGCCGATGCGGCGCTTGGGCGTGGACTTCTTGCGGATGATGCGAGTCATGGTCTTCTCCCACTGGTGGTGATCGGCGCCGATCGCGCCCGGTGCCTCGTGTCCGGTCCGGTGGTTCCCGGTGAGGCCCGCACCTCCAGTAGGCCGGAGTCGCCCGGCAGGGTCATGCTCCGAGATCTCGGGGCTTGACCCCGCCGGGCACGGCGGGTAGAAGACCGGCGTCACGGACGCAGCGCGGGCTCCCGCTCCACGTCCCGCACGTCCAGCTTCGCGTCGTAGCGCGCCAACGGCTTCGCCGCCGACGGGTCGGCCTGGACCGCGGCCGGCGCGACGCCCGCCCACTGCAGGATCCGCGCCGTGGCGAAGGACTTCTCGCCGGCGGTCAGGCCCGCGACGTTCGCCCCGTGGTTCTGGCCGGGCGCGGTGAAGACGTAGGCGTCACGGGCGCCCGCGCCCGGGCGGAAGCGCTCCGAACCCCAGGGGTCGTTCTGGCCGTAGACGAAGAGCATGTGCCTGGCGTGGTGGCGGACCCACGCGTCCACGTCCCGCATGACGCCCGGCTGGAAGCGCATCGGGATCGACCGGGGCACGAAGTTCCGGGGCGGCTGGTAGCCGTACCGGACGAGCCGCTTCTCGATGTGCGGGAAGTGGATCGTCGGCGCCCCGAGCTGCGTGCCCGCCTGGTAGTAGTACGGCGTGTACGTCTCCAGCCCCTGGTCGGTGTAGGCGGAGAAGCCGGAGACGGTGTCGACCGAGTTCCAGATCTCCTCGTCGCTCGCGCGGGCCGCGTCGGCCGGGATCGTGTCGCAGTCCTTCAGCAGGCTGTACTGCCAGAAGCCCCACACGTAGTCGAGGACGACCGCCTCGTACGCCCGGTCCAGTCCGCCGATGGTGCCGAAGGTGTAGCCGTTGTCGGCGGCGTACCGCGCGTACCTCTCCTCCAGCGGCTTCCGGCGGACCAGCGCCTCCCGCTGGACGGCGTTCAGCCGGTCCCGGCACTCCTTGGTGCCGACGCGGGCGAAGAAGCGGTCGTAGGCGGAATCCTCGTCGTCGACCACGTCGTTGGGGGCCACGTACGCCACCACGCCGTCCATGTCCCGCGGGTAGAACCGCTCGTAGTAGGTGGCCGTCATGCCTCCCTTGGAGCCGCCCGTGGCCAGCCAGTTGGCGGGGTAGACGGCCTTGAGCGCGGTGAAGACGCGGTGCTGGTCGCTCGCCGCCTGCCAGATGTCGAGCTTGGACCAGTCGGCCGGGTCGGGGCGGGACGGGGTGAAGAAGCGGTACTCCAGGGAGACTTGGTTGCCGTCCACGATCTGGGTGGGCTCGCGGCGCGAGGGCGTCGTGGAGACGTTGTAGCCGCTGGTGTAGAAGACAGTGGGGCGGCTGGTGTCCTTGTGCAGCACGGTGATCCGCTGCTGGAAGGTGCCCCGCTCCGGACGGCGGTGGTCGACCGGCTGGGTGAAGTTCAGGACGAAGTAGCGGTAGCCGGGGTACGGCTTCTCCTCGACCAGGCTCATGCCGGGTATCGACAGGAGCCGGTCCTTGATGTCGGTGGGCCCGGTCCCGGCGGCGGTGGCCGCCCCGGCCGCCGTGCTCCAGGTGCCCAGGAACACCGTGAGCGCCAGCAGCCATCTGAGCGCCTTGCGCATGCGCACTCTCCCCTGTGAGACAGATGTGCGCCGGAAGCTATCCCAGCAACTGCCGTCACACCAGAGGGAATTGCGCGGTCCGCCTCAGCACAGGATCCAGCCGGAGCTGACCGAGTGCCGGCCCACCGTGCCCCGGATCCATACGCAGCGGTGGCCGGTGTGCACGGTCACCGGCCCGGCCAGGTACCTGTAGCGGCCCCTGTCGGCGACCGGCCGGTTGCCGCGGGCCTGCACGCTGACCGCCATCAAGCGGGCGGCGCCGGGCCGCCGGGCCACGGTGACGGCGCAGACGTAGCCGTGGCGCTTGTAGACATGCGTGACGCCGGTCCGGAACGGCAGGGTCCGCACCTCGCGCCCGGAGCAGCCGCGGGCCGAGTCGGCCTGTGCGCCGCCCGCCGCCGTGAGGGTGAGCACGCCGGACGCGGCCAGCACGGCCGCACCCAGTGCCAGTCGCCGGCGTATCGCACCACTGCCCACTGTCGTCCTCCCCGTGACGCGGTCGCACTCCCCCGTTTCCGTACTGATGTACGGACGCACGAGATGTGCCGGTGGTTGCACGGCCGTCGGCGGAGCGGCCCGGCGCGGCCCTCAGCGGGAGGCGCCGACCGGCTCCTCCGGTTCGGGCCGGCCGGCGAAGGTGCGCCACAGTTCGGCGTACCGGCCGCCGCGGGCGAGCAGTTCCTCGTGGGTGCCGTCCTCCGCGATCCGGCCGTGGTCCATCACGACCACCCGGTCCGCGCGGGCCGCGGTGGTCAGGCGGTGGGCGACGACCAGCGTGGTGCGGCGGCCGGCCAGGCGGTCGGTGGCCTGGTTGACCTGGGCCTCGGTGGCCAGGTCCAGGGCGGCCGTGGCCTCGTCCAGGAGCAGGATGTCCGGGTCGACCAGCTCGGCGCGGGCGAGCGCGATCAGCTGGCGCTGGCCGGCCGAGAGGTTCCGGCCGCGCTCGGCGACCTCGTGCAGGTAGCCGCCCTCCAGCCCGGCGATCATCTCGTGGGCGCCGACCGCCCGCGCCGCCGCCTCCACCTCGGCGTCGGTGGCGTCGGGGCGGCCGTAGGCGATGGCGTCGCGGACCGTGCCCGGGAAGAGGTACGCCTCCTGCGGCACGACCCCGAGCCGGTGCCGGTAGGAGGTGAGGTCCAGGGCGCGCAGGTCGGTGCCGTCGACCGTGACCCGGCCGGCGGTGGGGTCGTAGAACCGCGCGACCAGTTTGACGAGGGTGGACTTGCCGGCGCCCGTCTCACCGACGAACGCGACCGTCTGCCCGGCCGGGATCGTCAGGTCGATGCCGGTCAGCGCCTCCTCGGCCGCGTCGCCCGCGCCGTACGCGAAGTGCACGTCCTCGAAGGCGATGTCGCCGCGCAGGGAGAGGACCTCCAGGGGTTCCTCCGCGGACTTCGTGGACGTCGGCTCGCGCAGCAGCTCCTGGATGCGGCCCAGCGAGACCGTGGCCTGCTGGTAGCCGTCGAAGACCTGGGACAGCTGCTGGACCGGCGCGAAGAACAGGTCGATGTAGAGCAGGTACGCCACCAGGGCGCCGGTGGTGAGGGTGCCCGCCTCCACCCGGCCGGCGCCCGCGACCAGCACGGCCGCCGCGGCGGCCGAGGACAGCAGCTGCACGAACGGGAAGTAGACGGAGATGAGCCGCTGGCCGTGGACGCGGGCACGCCGGTAGCCGTCGCTGCGCTCGGCGAACCGGCGCCGGCCGTCCCGCTCCCGCCGGGAAGCCTGCACGATCCGCAGCCCGGCCACGGTCTCCTGCAGGTCGGCGTTGACCGACGACACGCGCTCGCGGGCCAGCTCGTACGCCTTCACGCTCGCCCGGCGGAAGAAGAAGGTGGCGACGACCAGCGGGGGCAGGGTCGCGAAGACCACCAGGGCGAGCTGCACGTCGATCACGAGCAGGGCCACCATGATGCCGAAGAAGGTGACGACCGACACGAACGCCGTGACCAGGCCGGTCTGGAGGAACGTCGACAGGGCGTCGACGTCGGTCGTCATGCGCGTCATGATCCGGCCGGTCAGCTCGCGCTCGTAGTAGTCCAGGCCGAGCCGCTGGAGCTGGGCGAAGATCTTCAGCCGCAGCGCGTAGAGCACGCGTTCGCCGGTACGGCCCGTCATCCGGGTCTCGCCGACCTGCGCGGCCCACTGGACGGCCACGGTCACCAGGCCGAGCAGCGCCGCCGCCCAGACCGCCCCGAGGGCCGTCTTCGCCACGCCCGAGTCGATGCCGTGCCGGATCAGCACCGGCAGCAGCAGGCCCGCGCCCGCGTCCACGGCGACCAGCAGCAGGCTGACCAGCAGGGGCGCTCCGAAGCCGCGCAGCAGGCGGCGCAGGCCGTAGGAGTCCTCGGGCAGCACCGCCCGGTTCTCGTCGACGTCCGGGGTGTCGGTGGCCGGGGGCAGCGCCTCCAGCCCGGCGAGGAGTTCCGGGGTGGCCGGGGCGCCGGACAGCGCCGGGTCCCTGGGGGCGCGGTCGCCGGTCCACAGCCGGGGGGTCACCCCGCGCTCCGCGTCGAACTCGGCGTCCAGTTCCTCGCGGACGGAGGTGTCCTCCTGCGCCGGCGCCGGGCGGGCGTGGCCGGGCGAGACCCCGCCCAGTTCGTCCGGGTCGGTGAGCAGGCGGCGGTAGAGGGCCGAGCGCCGCTGGAGCTCCTCGTGGGTGCCGAGGTCGGCGAGCCGGCCGCCGTCGAGGACGGCGATGCGGTCGGCGAGGTTGAGGGTGGAGCGGCGGTGGGCGATGAGCAGGGTCGTACGGCCCCGCATCACCTGCTTCAGCGCCTCGTGGATCTCGTGCTCCACCCGGGCGTCGACGGCCGAGGTGGCGTCGTCCAGGACGAGCAGGCGGGGGTCGGTGAGCAGGGCGCGGGCGAGCGCGATGCGCTGGCGCTGGCCTCCGGAGAGGGTGAGCCCGTGCTCGCCGACCTCGGTGTCGTAGCCGTGGGGCAGCTCCCGGATGAAGCGGTCCGCCTGGGCGGCGCGGGCGGCGGCCTCGATCTGCTCCTGCGTGGCGTCCGGGCGGCCGTAGGCGATGTTGTCGCGGACGGTGGCGGAGAAGAGGAACGAGTCCTCCGGGACCAGCCCGATCGCGGCCCGCAGCGACGGGAGGGTCAGCTCGCGCACGTCGTGGCCGCCGATGAGGACGGCGCCGTGGGTGACGTCGTAGAAGCGCGGCAGGAGCAGGGAGAGGGTGGACTTGCCGGAGCCCGAGGAGCCGACGACGGCGAGGGTCTCACCGGGGCGGATTTCGAAGCTGAGCCCTTCGAGGACCTTCGTGCCGCCGTCGTACGCGAAGGACACGTCGTCGAACTCGACGGTCGCGGGCGCGTCCGCGGGGAGGGTCCTGGGGCCGTCCTTCAGGGTCGGCTCGGTGTCGATCAGCTCCAGGACCCGCTCGGTGCCGGCGCGGGCCTGCTGGCCGACCGTGAGGACCACCGCGAGCATGCGGACCGGGCCGACGAGCTGGGCCAGGTAGGTGGAGAAGGCGACGAACGTGCCGAGCGTGACGTGCCCGCGTACGGCGAGCCAGCCGCCGACGGCCAGCATGGCGACCTGGCCGAGCGCCGGGACGGCCTGCAGGGCCGGGGTGTATCTGCTGTTCAGGCGGATCGTGCGCAGGCGTCCCGCGAACAGGCGGCGGCCCACCTCGCGCAGTTTGCCGGTCTCCTGCTCCTCCTGCCCGAAGCCCTTCACCACGCGGACGCCGCTCACCGCGCCGTCGACGACGCCCGCCACGGCGGCGGCCTGGGCCTGGGCGTACCAGGTGGCCGGGTGCAGTCTGCTGCGGCTGCGCACGGCGATCCAGCCGAGGGCGGGGGCGACGGCCAGGGCGATCAGGGTCAGCGGCAGGGACAGCCACGCCATGATCACCAGGGACATCAGGAAGAGCAGGAGGTTCCCGACGGTCATCGGGAGCATGAAGAGCAGGCTCTGGATCAGCTGGAGGTCGCTGGTGGCCCGGCCGACGACCTGCCCGGTGGACAGCTCGTCCTGCCGGCGGCCGTCCAGCCGGGTGATCGTGGCGTACATCTCGGTGCGCAGGTCGTGCTGGACGTCCAGGGCGAGCCGGCCGCCGTGGAAGCGCCGGACGTAGGTCAGGACGTAGACGACGAGGGCCGCGCCGATCAGGGCGGCCGCCCAGGGGGCCATGGCGCGGGTGTGGTTCCCGATGACATCGTCGATGATCACCTTGGTGATCAGGGGGACGACGGCCGTGACGGCCATGCCGGCCAGGGAGGCGCCGAGGGCGAGGACGACGTCCTTCGGGTACCGCCAGGCGTAGCCCGCCAGCCTTCGTGCCCATCCCCGTCGCGGTGCCACACCGGTGCCTTCCTGTCGGCCTGCCCTACCGGAGAGGTGCAACGTCCGGCGGGTCCGGCCGTATTCCTGGCGCGGGCGCGTCGTGGCTGGTGGGGCGTCCTGCGCGGGACGGGACGGTGTCCTGCGGGACACCGCCCCGTGGGGCCGGGATTCCGGCCTAGCCCTGCGGCGGCACCGCGACGAACGCCTCGCGCGGCTCGCCGGTCGGCGTGTAGCGGGTGACGCCGGCGGTGGTCGGCACCAGGTCCTTGTGGATCGCCCTGGCGACGCTCTGGATGGTGGCGACGCCGTAGTCCATCGTGCTGTTGTCCTGCGTCAGCACGGTGACCGTGTAGTCCCGGCCGGCGCCGTTGAAGGTGCCGAGGCTGTGCACGCGCCAGCCGTGCGTGGAGCGCTGCAGCCAGCCGTTCTTGACGTGCACGGCGACGGAGGAGGGCGCACCGGCGGGGGTGCCCCAGCGCTGCGAGGAGACGACCTGGCCCATCAGCTTGAGGATGTAGGCGCGGGAGTTGTCGCTCAGCACGCTGTTCTTGGCGGTGATGAGCTTCAGCAGCTTCTGCTCGTCCTCGACGTTCTCCTGGGTCAGGCCCCAGTAGCCGTTCGCCCCCGGCACGGTCCTGGTCATCCCGGCGGCCGACAGGAAGCCCTTGATCTTCGTCATGCCGAGCTGCTTCCAGAGCTTGCTGGTCGCGGTGTTGTCGGACTGGGTGATCATGGCCTTGGCGAGCGACTGCTCGGTGCTCGTCAGGTACCGGTCGTGCTTCTTGGCGTCCCACAGCAGGGCGGCGAGGACGGTGACCTTGACCGTGCTGGCCGAGTCGTAGGCGGTGGTGGCGCGCAGCGTGCAGGTGGTCTTGGTGCTGCGTTCGTACAGGCCGACGGCGACGGTGCCCTTGCGGCCGGCGAGGGCGGCCGTGATGTCCTTCTTCAGTTTGTCGGCCAGGCCCGCCTTGGCGGACGTGCAGGTCACCGCGGGACCGGCCGCGGCGGCCGGGATGGCGGTGACGGCCGGTATGAGCACCGCGGCGCCGATTGCGGCCGCGAGCACGCCGGCCCGGCCGGAGGTCCGGAAAGTCATGAGAAGTCCCCTTGAACGTCGTACGGCGTCCCCCTGAACGCCGTCGAGCGCACCCGTGCGCTGTGTGGGTGACTCGCGGGGACAGCGAATAGTTGTACGAACGCCCGCGGGACGGGAGGGGAGGAGCGCGGCGGAGACCGGCCGGGCGGGACGGACACGGCACGGCGGAGGGAGGCGGCCGGGGCTCTCCCGCGCGAGGACCCCGGCCGGTTCCGGCTAGTTCAGGTGCGTCGGGGCGAACATGCGCAGCAGCGCCGGGAGGACGACCACCGACGGGCCCGGCGCGGCCAGTGCCTTCGCCAGGTCCTCCTCCAGGGTCTTCGGGGTCGTGCGCACGCCCGGCACCCCGAAGGACTCCGCCAGGGCCACGTAGTCCGGGCGGGTCAGTTCCGTCGCCGTCGCCTGGCCGAACGTGTCCGTCATGTATTCGCGCAGGATGCCGTAGCCGCCGTCGTCGACGATCAGCCAGGTGACGGGGAGGTCGTACTGGCGGGCCGTGGCCAGCTCCGCGATGGAGTACAGGGCTCCGCCGTCGCCCGACACCGCCAGGACCGGACGCGTGGGGTCCGCCGCCGCGGCGCCGAGCGCGGCCGGGAAGCCGTAGCCGAGGCCGCCGGCGCCCTGGGCCGAGTGCATCGTGTTGGGGCCCTGCGCGTCGAAGGCGGACCAGGCCCAGTAGGCGAGGATCGTCATGTCCCAGAAGGACGGGGAGCCGGCCGGCAGGGCGCGGCGGACCGCGGCCAGCACGTCCTGTTCCAGGCCGAGTCCCTGGCTCGCGATGCGGTCGGCGACCTTGGCCAGCAGCTCCCGCACCCGCTGCGGCGCCGAGGCGTCCGTGCGCTCCTCCACCGTCTCCAGCAGCGCCTGGAGGGCCAGGCGGGCGTCCGCGTGGATGCCCAGGGCCGGGTGGTTGGACTCCAGTTTGCCGAGGTCCGCCTCGACCTGGATCACTCGGCCCCGGGGCCTGAACGTGTGGTAGTTGGAGGACAGTTCGCCCAGCCCTGAGCCGACCACCAGCAGGACGTCCGCGTCCTCCAGGAAGTCGGTCGTGTGCCGGTCCTCCAGCCAGGACTGCAGCGACAGGGGATGGTTCCAGGGGAACGCGCCCTTGCCGCCGAAGGTGGTCACCACCGGTGCCCGGAGCTTCTCGGCCAGCTGGAGGAGCTTGCCCGAGGCGTCGGACCGCACGACGCCGCCGCCCGCGACGATCGCCGGGCGGGCGGCGCGGGACAGCAGGTCCGCCGCCACCGCCGTCAGTTCGGGGCGCGGGACCAGGTCGTCGGGGGTGGCGTCCATCGCCGTGACCACCGGCAGCGACGTCTCGGCCAGCAGCACGTCCTGCGGGATCTCCACCCACACCGGGCCGTGCGGAGCCGTCAGCGCCGACTTCCAGGCCGCCGCGATCGCCGACGGGATCTGCGAGGGGGTGCGGACGGTGTGCACCGACTTGACGACGCCCCGGAACGAGGCTGCCTGGTCGGGGAGTTCGTGGAGGTAGCCGTGCCGGCCGCCGCCCAGGCCGGCCGTGGGGACCTGGCTGCTGATCGCCAGCACCGGCGCGCTGGCCGCCGCCGCCTCCTGGAGCGCGGCCAGCGAGGTCAGGGCGCCGGGGCCCGTCGAGAGCAGCAGCGGGGCCGCCTCGCCGGTCATCCTGCCGTACGCGTCGGCCGCGAAGCCGGCGTTGTTCTCCACCCGCAGGCCCACGTAGCGCAGCGAGGAGCGGCGCAGGGCGTCGAACATGCCGAGGGCGTGCTGGCCGGGCAGGCCGAAGACCGTGGTGGCGCCGAGCCCGGCCAGCGTCTCCACGACCAGGTCTCCGCCGTTGCGCCCCGGGGGAGAGGTCAGGGCAGCGGTGATCTGCGCCGGCGTGGGGCGGAGTACCAGGTCGTGGTCGTGCGTCACTTCGCTTCCGATTCCTTCCGTGCCGCCGCGATCTGACGGCTCATGATGGTGGTGAGTTCGTACGCCGTGTGGGAGGCCGCCACCGAGGTGATCTCGGCGTGGTCGTAGGCCGGGGCGACCTCGACCACGTCCGCCGAGACCAGGTTGCAGGACGCGAGGCCGCGCAGGATCTCCAGCAGTTCGCGGGAGGTCATGCCGCCCGCCTCCGGGGTGCCGGTGCCGGGCGCGTGGGCCGGGTCCAGGCAGTCGATGTCGATGGAGATGTACAGCGGGCGGTCGCCGATGCGCTGGCGGAGCTGGTCGGCGATCTCGTCGGCGCCGCGGCGGTAGACGTCCGCGGAGGTGACGATGCCGAAGCCCATCTTCTCGTCGTCGGTGAGGTCCTGCTTGCCGTACAGCGGGCCGCGGGTGCCGACGTGGGAGAGCGCCTCGGTGTCGAGGATGCCCTCCTCCACCGCGCGGCGGAACGGGGTGCCGTGGGTGTACTCGGCGCCGAAGTAGGTGTCCCAGGTGTCGAGGTGGGCGTCGAAGTGGAGCAGGGCGACCGGGCCGTGCTTCTTCGCGACCGAGCGCAGCAGGGGCAGCGCGATGGTGTGGTCGCCGCCGAGGGTCATCAGGCGGGCGCCGGTGCCGAGCAGTTCGTCCGCGGCGGCCTCGACGGTCTCCACGGCCTCGTTGATGTTGAACGGGTTGACGGCGATGTCGCCGCCGTCGGCGACCTGCGCGAGGGCGAACGGGGAGGCGTCCTGCGCCGGGTTGTAGGGGCGCAGCAGCCGGGACGCCTCGCGGATGGCGTTGCCGCCGAAGCGGGCGCCCGGCCGGTACGAGACGCCGGAGTCGAACGGCACGCCCACGACGGCGACGTCGGCGCGGCCGACCTCGTCGAGGCGGGGCAGCCGGGCGAAGGTCGCGGGGCCGGCGTACCGCGGGACGCGGGAGGAGTCGACGGGGCCGCGGGGCGTCTCGTTGCTGCTCATGGTGAATTGCCTTCTTTCTTGCGCTTCATCGCGCTTGTGCTGCTTTCCCTATGACTCTACTGGGGAGCCGGGACCGGTTCGGACACGAGTTCGGCGGACCGTCCGGCGAGGCGCTCGCGCCAGGCGGCGAGGACGGCCTCGTCGGTGGGCTTCGTCGCCAGGGAGACGGCGGCGTAGGCGACGAGGGAGGCCGCCAGGCCGAAGTAGACGGGCTCGTTGGCGAGGATGCCGTAGCCGGCCATGAGGCCGATGACGGCCAGGCCGCCGACGATCACCGAGGCCAGCGCGCCCTGGACGGTGCCGCGCCGCCACAGCAGGCCGCCGAGGATGGGGACGAGGAGGCCGCCGACGAGGAGGTTGTAGGCCACGGTGAGGGCCTCGACCACGTTGTTCAGCGCGATGGCCGTGCCGATCACCGCCACGCCCATGACGAGGATGAAGACGCGGTTGCCCGCCACCTCGTCGTGCTCGCGGCCGTCGCGCCGCACGGCGCCCCGCAGGCGGGACCAGATGTCGTTGTTCGCGACCGTGGCGCAGGCGATCAGGGCGCCGGAGGACGTCGACATCACGGCGGCCAGGGCGGCGGCCAGCACCAGACCGCGCACGCCGACGGGGAGTTCGTCCTTGACGATGGTGGCGAAGGCGTCGTCGGCGCTGCCCAGCTTCGGGTAGAGCACCTTGGCGGCCGTGCCGATCACCGCGCCGGCCAGGGCGTACGCCAGGCAGTAGGTCCCAGCGACGGTGCCGCCCCACTTGGCGGTCCGGTCGCTGCGGGCGGTGAACACGCGCTGCCAGATGTCCTGGCCGATCAGCATGCCGAACGTGTAGATCAGGACGTAGGTGAAGATCGTCTCGCCGCCGATGCCCAGCGGTTCGAAGTAGGAGGCCGGCAGCTTCGCGCGCATCTCGGAGAAGCCGCCCGCCTTGACGACCGCGATGGGCAGCAGGAGCAGCAGCACGCCGATCGTCTTGACGACGAACTGCACCATGTCCGTCAGGGTGATGGACCACATGCCGCCGAGGGTCGAGTAGGCGACGACGATCGAGCCGCCGAGGACGATCGCCGCGGTGCGGTTCAGGTCGAGGAGGACGTCGAAGATCGTGGCGTAGGCGATGGTCGAGGTCACCGCGAGCATGAGGGTGTACGCCCACATGACCACACCGGAGATCACCCCCGCCCGGCCGCCGTAGCGCAGGTCGAGCATCTCGGAGACCGTGTAGACCTTCAGGCGGGCGATCCGCGCCGAGAACAGGACGGACAGGGCCAGCAGGCCGAGGCCGATGGTGAAGACCATCCAGGCGCCGGAGAGGCCGTAGCGGTAGCCGAGGCCCACACCGCCGATGGTGGAGGCGCCGCCGAGGACGATCGCCGCCATGGTGCCGGAGTACAGGGCGGGCCCGAGGCGGCGGCCGGCCACCAGGAACTCGCTCTTGGACTTGGCGCGGCGCATGCCCCACCAGCCCATGGCCAGCATGCCGGCGAGATAGACGACGATCACTGTGTAGTCGACGGCCATGGGGCGGCCCTCCTTCGCGCAGAGTCCGGTGGCGTGTCGTGCAGGTGCTTCGGGGATGTGCCGGCAGCGGCCCGCGGGGACATCCGCCCGTACCCGCGGCTGCCGTGCCGACTTGACACTAGGTGGCCGGAAAGCGACTGCGAAGTGTACGTTTCATCCATATGAACGGGGCGGGACGGAGGGAACGCACACCATGCCGGACTCGATCGCCCCGGCGGTCCCCCCGACGCCGCCGGTGCCGCTGCGGGCCCTGCTGGCCCGCGAGGACCTCGCACTGCGGCAGATCGCCGGGCCCACGGACCCCGGCGCCGTGATCCACTGGGCGCACACCTCGGAGATGGCCGACCCGTACCCGTACCTGCTGGGCGGCGAGCTGCTGCTGACGGCCGGGGTGCACGTCCCCGGGGCGTCCGGCCCCGACGGCGGTCCCCCCGGACCGGACGGGGCCGAGAGCCTCGGGGACTACTTCGACGGCTACGTCTCCCGGATCGTCGCCGCGGGCGGCGCGGCCCTCGGCTTCGGGCTCGCCCCCGTGCACGCCGCCGTCCCGCCCGCCCTGGCCGCCGCCTGCGACCGGCACGGGCTGCCCCTGCTCGAAGTCCCGCCGCAGACCACGTTCTCCGGCGTCGCCCGCGCGGTGTGGCAGCTCATGGCGCAGGCCCGGCTGGCCGAGCTGCGCCGCGTCACGGAGGCCCAGCAGAGCCTCGCGGCCGCCGCCGCCCGCCCGGACCCGGTGCCGTCCCTCCTGCGCCGGCTGGCCCAGCGGCTGGACGGGCGTGCGGTGCTGTACGGGCCGGACGGCACGGAGATCGCCGGGGCCGGCCGGGAGCCGGCGCGGGAGGTGCGGGCCGCGCTCGCCGCGCTCGCGGAGGTGGTCCGCCCCGCCGGACGGCCGGCCCGGTCGCCCGCCTCCGCCACCGACACCGTCGGCGACACCCACCTCGCCGCCTACGCCATGGGGGCCGGGGAGGGCTTCGTCCTCGGGGTCGCCGGCACCCGGCGCGAGCCCGGCGACCACACCATCGCCTCCGTCGCCGCTGTGCTGCTGTCCCTCCTCACCGGCGAGCACCACAGCGGCGCCGGCGCGGCCCGGTCCTCGGCGCTGGTGCGGCTGCTGCTGGGCGCCGCGCCGGAGGCGGTCGCGCCGCTGCTCGGCGGCCGGGAGTGGCTCGTGGTGCACGCCCGGCCCGAGAGCCAGGCCCCGGACCCGGTCGCCGCGTCCGCGCTGGGCGCCGCCCTGGGCTCGCCGCTGGTCGACCTCGGCCGGGACGTCGTACGGGTGCTGGTGCCCGCCGGCCGGGAGCCGGAGCCGCAGCCCGGCTGGGTCCTCGGGGTGAGCGCCGCCGCCGGCCCGCCCGAGTGGCCGGCCGCGGACGCCCAGGCCGCCCGCGCCCTGGCCCGCGCCCGCGCCACCCGCACCTCGCTGGTCCGGCACGGCGCCCGGCCGGGCCTGGCGGGCCTGGTGCCGCGGGCGGAGGCGCAGGCGCACGCGCGGGCGCTGCTCGCACCGCTCGCGGGGCAGCCGGCGCTCACCGACACCCTGCGCACCTGGCTGTCCCTGCACGGCAGTTGGGACCGTACGGCGGTGGCGCTGGACGTGCACCGCAACACCGTGCGGCAGCGGATCGCCCGCTGCGCCGCCCTGTTGGACGCCGACCTGGACGACCCGGACGTGCGCATGGAGCTGTGGTTCGCGCTGCGGCAGGACTGACGGCCGGCGGGTGACGCCCCGCCGGAGCCGCTGTGCTGTGCCGAGGACGCCCGCCGCGCCCTGCCTCACAATGGGAGGCATGCCGATATCCGGGACACCCAGCCGCGCCCAGCTCGTCGACCACCTGGTGAGGACCCGTATCGCGGGCGACGTCGCCACGCCCCGCGAGAACAACCTCTCCCACTACCGTCAGCTCGCCAACGGTGTCCGCAACTTCTGGCTCGGCCTGGAGCTGGGCGACCGCTGGACGGACGAGCAGGACGTGCTCGCGGTGATGGCCGAGCGGGTGGGCGTCAACGACGACCCCCAGTACCGGTACGGGCAGGACACCATCGACCCGGAGCTGACCGTGGACGCGCTGGACCGCATGGCGGCGCGGCTGCGCAAGGCCGCCGAGGGGCGCCAGCGGGTGCTGTTCGCGACCGGGCACCCGGGCGGTCTGCTGGACGTGCACCGGGCCACGGCCGCCGCGCTGCGCGCCGCGGGCTGCGAGATCGTCGTCATTCCGGACGGGCTGCAGACGGACGAGGGATACGTGATGCAGTTCGCGGACGTGGCCGTGCTGGAACACGGGGCGACGCTGTGGCACACCCACTCCGGGGAGCCGATGCGGGCCGTGCTGACGGGACTTGAGCGCGCGGGCCGCCCCCTGCCGGACCTGGTGGTCGCCGACCACGGCTGGGCCGGGTACGCGGGGCAACACGGGGTGGACGCGGTCGGGTACGCCGACTGCAACGACCCGGCGCTGTTCCTCGCCGAGGCCGAGGGCACGGTGCAGGTCGTGGTGCCGCTCGACGACCACGTGGCCAGCCCCCGTCACTACGACCCGATGACCGCCTATCTGCTGGCGGAGGCGGGCCTTTCCCGGGCCGCCGGGTGACATGCCGCGGCGTGCGGGCCGGTCGGAGCCGGAGCCGCACGCCGCGTTGTCGGTGGGCGGACGAGTCGGTCAGTCGCAGTCGTCGTCGTGGTGCTTGCCCTTGTCGTGGTCGCCCTTGTCGTGGTCGCCCTTGTTGTCGTGGTCGCCCTTGTCGTGGTCGCCCTTGTCGTGACCGTTGTGACGACCGTTGTCGTGGTCGTCGTCGTCCCACCAGTTGCCGTGGTCCTTGTAGTCGTCGGAGTAACGGCTGTAGCTGCTGCTGTCGTGGTGGTCCGAGGACGCCGACGCGGTGCCCGCCCCGGCGATCGCGGCTCCGCCGGCCAGCAGGAGGCCGGCCGCCGACGTCGCGACAAGACGCCTCGTGCGCTGTGCTCGCATAGGAGATACCTTCCGTTCCCATCGTCTCTCGCGGCTCCCCCGGGGGAACGTCACGAGGTGGATGGCCGCCGTCGCCGTGCCTCGGGCAAGCGGCGGGGCGGTCTTCGGATTGTCACCGCTGCGTCATGAGCGGCACGCACGCTTGCGCCGACGCCTGCAGTCCACCCGTGCGTCACGCGCCTTCGGTGCTGCGGCTGAGGTCCGGCGGTTTCCGCGACCTCGTCGACCGGGCATGCCGTTCGCTGCGGCTTTCACTTCAAGAGCCTAGTCCCACATCCGTCACACGTCATCCGGAGCGCCGGCTCAGCGGGGGACGCGGACGACGCCCTCCTGGACGACCGTGACGGCGAGCCGCCCGTCCCGGGTGTAGATGCGGGCCTGGCCCAGGCCGCGGCCGCCGTGCGCGGACGGCGACTGCTGGTCGTACAGCAGCCACTCGTCGGCGCGGAACGGCCGGTGGAACCACATCGCGTGGTCCAGGGAGGCACCCACGACATCGCCGACCGCCCAGCCGCCGCGCCCGTGCGCGAGCAGCACCGAGTCGAGCAGGGTCATGTCGGAGACGTAGGTGGCGAGGACGACGTGGGTGAGGGGCTGGTCCACGGCGCCGGCGAGCTTGCCGTCGGCGCGGAACCACACCTGCGAGTGCGGCTCGCGCGGCTCGCCGAACCTGCCGTACGGCGGCTCGTCCACGTACCGGAGGTCGACCGCCTCCCGGGCCTCGAGGAACCGCTCCACCACCTCGGGCGCCAGATGGGCGTAGCCGCGCATCCGCTCCTCGGAGGTGGGCAGGGTCGCCGGGTCGGGCGCGGGCGGCATGGGCGCCTGGTGCTCCAGCCCCTCCTCGTACGTCTGGAACGACGCCGACAGGTGGAAGACCGGCCTGCCGTGCTGGACGGCGACCACGCGGCGGGTGGTGAAGGACCGTCCGTCGCGGATGCGGTCCACGGTGTAGACGATCGGCGCGCCGGGGTCGCCCGGACGCAGGAAGTACGCGTGCAGCGAGTGGGCGGGCCGGTCGGCGGGGACCGTCCGTCCGGCGGCGACCAGCGCCTGGGCGGCTACCTGCCCGCCGAAGACCCGGGGGACGACGGCGGAGCGCGACCGGCCGCGGAAGATGTCCTCCTCGACCCGCTCCAGGTCGAGCAGATCGAGGAGGTCCTGCAGTGCCTGGCTCATGGCGTGTGGGCGTACCTGCCGGTGTGCGCGGGGACCTTACAGGCCCATGTCCTTGGCGATGATCGTCTTCATGATCTCGCTGGTGCCGCCGTAGATGCGGTTGACGCGGTTGTCCGCGTACAGGCGGGCGATCGGGTACTCGTTCATGTAGCCGTAGCCGCCGTGCAGCTGCAGGCAGCGGTCGATCACGCGGTGGGCGACCTCGGTGCAGAACAGCTTCGCGGAGGCGGCCTCGGCGGGCGTCAGCTCCCCCGCGTCCAGGGCCTCCAGCGCACGGTCCGCGACGGCCTGGGCCGCGTCCACCTCGGCCTGGCAGGCGGCCAGCTCGAACTTGGTGTTCTGGAAGTGGGCGACCGGCTTGCCGAAGACGGTGCGCTCCTGCACGTACTGCTTGGCGAACCGGACGGCGGCCTTGGCCTGCGCGTAGGCGCCGAAGGCGATGCCCCAGCGCTCGGAGGCCAGGTTGTGGCCGAGGTAGGAGAAGCCCTTGTTCTCCTCGCCCAGCAGGTCCTCGACCGGCACCTTGACGTCGACGAAGGCCAGCTCGGCGGTGTCGGAGGTGCGCAGGCCCAGCTTGTCCAGCTTGCGGCCGACGGAGTAGCCCTCGGACGTGGTGTCCACGGCGAACAGGGAGATGCCGTGGCGGCGGTCCTCGGCGGTCGGGGGGGCCGTGCGGGCGCAGACGATCACCCGGTCGGCGTGCACGCCGCCGGTGATGAAGGTCTTGGCGCCGTTGAGGACGTAGTGCGTGCCGTCCGCGGAGAGCCTGGCGGAGGTCTTCATGCCCGCGAGGTCCGAACCGGTGCCCGGCTCGGTCATCGCGATGGCCCACATCTCCTCGCCGGTGACGAACTTCGGCAGGTAGCGCTTCTTCTGCTCCTCGGTGGCGAGCATCTTGATGTACGGCAGGGCGAGCAGCACGTGCACGCCGGAGCCGCCGAACTGCACGCCGGCGCGGGCGGTCTCCTCGTAGAGGACCGCCTCGAACTTGTGGGTGTCCAGACCCGCGCCGCCGAACTCCTCGGGCACGCTGATGCCGAAGATGCCCAGCTCGCCGAGCTTGTAGTAGAAGTCGCGCGGCGCCTGGCCGGCGGCGAACCACTCGTCGTAGACGGGCACGACCTCGGCCTCGATGAAGGCGCGGAGGGTCTCCCGGAACGCCTCGTGATCCTCGTTGAACACCGTACGGCGCACGCCGCCCACCTCCAGGTACCTGTCTAAGCGCTTGCTCAGAGGCGAAGATACCGGTGAGTACACTCACGCGTCCAGGGTGAGGTGTGCCACCCCCGCCCGGCGCGGGCGGGGCGGCCGGCGTCAGCCACCCGCCCTGCCGTAGCGGCGGAAATCAGCGGTCTCCACGGTCCAGGGGCCGAACGCCACCGGGTCCCCGTGGATGGAGGGGTCCTTGCGGCCGTAGCGCCCCTTGCAGGGGTCGGAGTGCACCTCGATCGTGCCGGTGCGCGGGATGACGACCGCGTCGGGGAGGCGCATGCGCGAAGCAGCTCGTCCAGTTGCTTGCAGACGGGGCGGGCCCCGGGTCAGTCCTCCGCCGCTCCGGCCGCCTCGAACGCCCCCCGGGCCATCCGGTGCAGCAGGGCCGCCGTCGCCCCCCGGCCGGGCAGGGTGCCGGCGCGGCCGAGGTGGGGGGTGGAGTTCAGCAGGCCGAAGACCGAGTGGACCGCGGAGCGGGCGGCCGGCTCGGTCAGCCCCGGGTACACCGTGCGCACCACCTCCACCCACAGCTCGACGTACTGCCGCTGCAGCTGCCGCACCAGCTTGCGGTCGCTGTCGCGCAGGCGGTCCAGCTCCCGGTCGTGCAGGGTGATCAGGGGGCGGTCGTCCAGGGCGAAGTCGATGTGGCCCTCGATGAGCGAGTCCAGGACGCGGCTCGCGGGCACCCCGTCGGCCTCCGCCAGCCTCCGTCTGGCGCCGGTCAGCAGCTGGCCGCTGATGCCGACCAGCAGCTCGGCGAGCATCGCGTCCTTGCCCGGGAAGTGCCGGTAGAGGCCGGGGCCGCTGATGCCGACGGCGGCGCCTATCTCGTCGACGCCGACACCGTGGAAGCCGCGCTCGGCGAAGAGCCGGGCGGCCTCCTTCAGGATCTGCTCGCGGCGGGTCGGGGCGTCGGCTCTGGTGACCATGCCGTCGATTCTAGACAGCGCGGTTAGCGGTCGTTAACCTTACGGTGATGGTTAACGCTCATTAACAGGTTCGATCACCGGGTGAGGGGAACCGCAGGATGCAGGAGGCACCGGAGCTGACGAGCGCGGCAGATCCCGCGTCGGAGGCCTGGCGGGCCAACGAGGCAGCCCACCGGGCGCTGGTGGAGGAGCTGCGCGCCAAACTGGCCGCGGCGGCCCTCGGCGGCGGTGAGAAGGCACGGGCCCGGCACACCGCGCGCGGCAAGCTGCTGCCGAGGGACAGGGTGGACACGCTGCTCGATCCGGGCTCGCCGTTCCTGGAGCTGGCCCCGCTGGCGGCCGACGGGATGTACGACGGGCAGGCCCCGGCGGCCGGGGTGATCGCCGGCATCGGCCGGGTCAGCGGGCGCGAGTGCGTGATCGTCGCCAACGACGCCACGGTCAAGGGCGGCACGTACTACCCGATGACGGTGAAGAAGCACCTGCGCGCCCAGGAGGTGGCCCTGGACAACCGGCTGCCGTGCGTCTACCTGGTCGACTCCGGCGGCGCCTTCCTGCCCATGCAGGACGAGGTCTTCCCGGACCGGGACCACTTCGGGCGGATCTTCTACAACCAGGCCCGCATGTCCGGGGCCGGGATCCCGCAGATCGCCGCGGTGCTCGGCTCGTGCACGGCCGGCGGGGCGTACGTCCCGGCCATGAGCGACGAGGCCGTGATCGTCCGCAACCAGGGCACGATCTTCCTCGGCGGCCCGCCCCTGGTGAAGGCGGCCACCGGCGAGGTCGTGACCGCGGAGGAACTCGGCGGCGGCGAGGTCCACTCCCGGGTGTCCGGCGTCACCGACCACCTCGCCGAGGACGACGCGCACGCCCTGCGGATCGTCCGGAACATCGTCGCCACGCTCCCGGCCCGGCAGTCGCCGCCCTGGGAGGTGGTGCCCTCCGCCGAACCGAAGGTCGATCCGTACGGGCTGTACGGCGCCGTCCCGGTCGACTCCCGCACCCCCTACGACGTGCGCGAGGTCATCGCGCGCGTGGTCGACGGCTCGCGGTTCGCCGAGTTCAAGAGCGAGTTCGGGCAGACCCTGGTCACCGGCTTCGCCCGGATCCACGGCCACCCGGTCGGGATCGTCGCCAACAACGGCATCCTGTTCGCCGAGTCCGCCCAGAAGGGCGCCCACTTCATCGAGCTGTGCGACCAGCGCGGCATCCCGCTGGTGTTCCTGCAGAACATCTCGGGATTCATGGTCGGCAAGGACTACGAGGCGGGCGGCATCGCCAAGCACGGCGCCAAGATGGTGACGGCGGTGGCGTGCACGCGGGTCCCCAAGCTGACCGTCGTCGTCGGCGGCTCCTACGGCGCGGGCAACTACTCGATGTGCGGCCGGGCCTACTCCCCCCGCTTCCTGTGGATGTGGCCCAACGCCAAGATCTCCGTCATGGGCGGCGAGCAGGCCGCGTCCGTGCTCGCCACGGTCAAGCGGGACCAGCTCCAGGCGCGCGGCGAGGAGTGGTCCGCCGAGGAGGAAGAGGCGTTCAAGGCGCCCGTCCGCGCGCAGTACGAGCGCCAGGGCAACGCCTACTACGCCACCGCCCGGCTCTGGGACGACGGCGTCATCGACCCGCTGGACACCCGTCAGGTGCTGGGACTCGCCCTGACGGCCTGCGCCAACGCGCCGCTGGGAGACCCCCAGTTCGGCGTCTTCCGGATGTGAGGAGGGGACCCGTGTTCGACACAGTGCTGGTCGCCAACCGGGGCGAGATCGCCGTACGCGTCATCCGCACGCTCCGCTCGCTGGGCGTGCGCTCGGTGGCGGTCTTCTCCGACGCGGACGCCGACGCGCGGCACGTCCGGGAGGCCGACACGGCGGTCCGGATCGGCCCGGCGCCGGCCGCGGAGAGCTACCTGTCGGTGGAGCGGCTGCTCCAGGCCGCCGCCCGCACCGGCGCACAGGCCGTCCACCCCGGGTACGGCTTCCTCGCGGAGAACGCGGCCTTCGCCCGTGCCTGCGAGGAGGCGGGGCTGGTCTTCATCGGCCCGCCGGCCGACGCGATCGCGCTCATGGGCGACAAGATCCGCGCCAAGGAGACCGTGCGGGCGGCCGGGGTGCCGGTGGTGCCGGGATCCAGCGGCAGCGGGCTGACCGACGAGCAGCTCGCCGCCGCGGCGCGGGAGATCGGCACGCCGGTCCTGCTCAAGCCGTCCGCGGGCGGCGGCGGCAAGGGCATGCGGCTCGTGCGCGACGCCGGGAGGCTGGCCGACGAGATCGCCGCCGCCCGCCGCGAGGCCCGTGCCTCCTTCGGCGACGACACGCTGCTGGTGGAGCGGTGGATCGACCGGCCCCGGCACATCGAGATACAGGTGCTGGCCGACGGCCACGGGAACGTGGTCCACCTGGGCGAGCGCGAGTGCTCCCTGCAGCGGCGCCACCAGAAGATCGTCGAGGAGGCGCCGAGCGTGCTCCTCGACGAGGCCACGCGCGCCTCCATGGGCGAGGCGGCCGTCCAGGCGGCCCGCTCGTGCGGGTACCGCGGCGCGGGCACGGTGGAGTTCATCGTGCCGGGCGGGGACCCGTCGCAGTACTACTTCATGGAGATGAACACCCGCCTCCAGGTGGAGCACCCGGTCACCGAGCTGATCACCGGCCTGGACCTGGTGGAGTGGCAGCTGCGGGTGGCGGCCGGGGAGCCGCTGGGCTTCGCGCAGCAGGACGTGACCCTGACCGGGCACGCGGTGGAGGCCCGGGTCTGCGCCGAGGACCCCGCGCGCGGATTCCTCCCCTCCGGCGGCACGGTCCTGCTGCTGCGCGAGCCGCAGGGCGACGGCGTCCGCACCGACTCGGGGCTCAGCGAGGGCACCGAGGTCGGCAGCCTGTACGACCCGATGCTGTCCAAGGTGATCGCCTACGGCCCCGACCGCGCGACGGCGCTGCGCAGACTCCGGGCGGCCCTGGCGGAGACGGTCACGCTGGGCGTGCAGACCAACGCCGGGTTCCTGCGCCGGCTGCTGGCCCATCCGGCGGTGGTCTCCGGCGAGCTGGACACCGGGCTGGTGGAACGCGTGGTGGACGAACTGGTGTCCACGGACGTCCCCGAGGAGGTTTACGAGGCGGCGGCGGCCGTGCGCCTGGACGCGCTCGAGCCGCGCGGGCAGGGCTGGGTGGACCCCTTCTCGGTGCCGAACGGCTGGCGCCTGGGCGGCACCCGGAGACCGCCCGCCTTCCCCCTCAGGGTGAGCGAACCGGTGACGTACAGCCCGCGCGGCGAGCACACCGTCGCCGAGGACCGGGTGACCGTCACCCTGGACGGCGTCCGCCACGCCTTCCACCGGGCCGGCGACTGGATCGGCCGGGACGGCGACGCCTGGCACGTGCGCGACCACGACCCGGTCGCCGCCTCGCTCAGCCGCTCCGCGCACGCGGGCGCCGACTCGCTGACCGCGCCCATGCCCGGCACGGTGACCGTGGTCAAGGTGGCCGTGGGCGACGAGGTGACCGCCGGTCAGAGCCTGCTGGTGGTCGAGGCGATGAAGATGGAGCACGTCATCTCCGCCCCGCACGCCGGCACGGTCGCCGAGCTGGACGTGACGCCGGGCACGGCGGTCGCCATGGACCAGGTGCTGGCCGTCGTCGCGCCGCGCGAGGAGGCGGCGCAGTGACCGCCGGGGGGCTGCCCATGGCCGTGCCCGCCCCGGACCTGCCCGCGCGGGTGCGGATCCACGAGGTCGGCGCGCGGGACGGGCTGCAGAACGAGAAGACGGCGGTGCCGACGGAGGTGAAGGCGGAGTTCGTCCGCCGGCTGGCCGGTGCGGGCCTGACGACGATCGAGGCGACGAGTTTCGTCCACCCCCGGTGGGTGCCCCAGCTGGCGGACGCCGAGCAGCTGTTCCCGCTGGTCCGCGACGTCGGCGCCGACCTGCCCGTCCTGGTCCCCAACCAGCGCGGCCTGGACCGGGCACTGGCCCTCGGCGCCCGCCGCATCGCGGTGTTCGCCAGCGCCACCGAGTCCTTCGCGAAGGCCAACCTCAACCGCACCCTCGACGAGTCGCTGACGGTGTTCGAGCCGGTGGTGCGGCAGGCGAAGGACGCCGGTGTGCACGTGCGCGGTTACGTGTCCATGTGCTTCGGCGACCCCTGGGAGGGCGCGGTGGAGCCGCACCAGGTCGCCCGGGTCTGCACGGCCCTGCGGGACATGGGCTGCGACGAGCTGAGCCTGGGCGACACCATCGGGGTGGCCACCCCCGGCCACGTCCGGGCGCTCCTCGCCCTGCTGAACGAGCGGGGCGTGCCGACCGCCGAGATCGGCGTGCACTTCCACGACACCTACGGACAGGCGCTCGCCAACACCCTGGCCGCGCTGCAGCACGGCGTCACGGTCGTCGACGCCTCCGCGGGCGGCCTCGGCGGCTGCCCGTACGCCAAGTCCGCCACCGGCAACCTCGCCACCGAGGACCTCGTCTGGATGCTGCACGGCCTCGGCATCGAGACCGGGGTCGACCTCGGCCGTCTGACCGCCACCAGCGTGTGGATGGCCGAACAGCTGGGCCGGCCCAGTCCGTCCCGCACCGTCCGCGCTCTCTCCCACAAGGACCAGTGATCAGCATGGACCACCGTCTCAGCCCCGAGCTGGAGGAACTGCGCCGCACGGTCGAGGCGTTCGCGCACGACGTGGTGGCGCCGAAGATCGGCGACTTCTACGAGCGGCACGAGTTCCCCTACGAGATAGTCCGCGAGATGGGCCGCATGGGCCTGTTCGGGCTGCCGTTCCCGGAGGAGTACGGCGGCATGGGCGGCGACTACCTGGCCCTCGGCGTCGCCCTGGAGGAGCTGGCCCGCGTCGACTCGTCGGTGGCCATCACCCTGGAGGCGGGGGTGTCGCTGGGCGCCATGCCGATCCACCTGTTCGGCACCGAGGAGCAGAAGCGCGCGTGGCTGCCCCGGCTGTGCGCGGGCGAGATCCTGGGCGCGTTCGGCCTGACCGAGCCGGACGGCGGCAGCGACGCGGCGGCCACCCGCACCACCGCCCGCCTGGACCCGGACACGGACGAGTGGGTCATCAACGGCACGAAGTGCTTCATCACCAACTCCGGCACGGACATCACGGGTTTGGTGACGGTCACCGCGGTCACCGGCCGCAAGCCGGACGGCAGGCCCCGGATCTCGGCGATCATCGTCCCGTCCGGCACACCGGGCTTCACGGTGGCGGCGCCCTACTCCAAGGTCGGCTGGAACGCCTCCGACACCCGTGAGCTGTCCTTCCAGGACGTCCGGGTGCCGGCCGCCAACCTGCTCGGCGAGGAGGGCCGCGGCTACGCCCAGTTCCTGCGCATCCTGGACGAGGGCCGCATCGCCATCGCCGCGCTGGCCACCGGCCTGGCGCAGGGCTGTGTGGACGAGTCGGTGAAGTACGCGAAGGAGCGCCACGCCTTCGGCCGGCCGATCGGCGCCAACCAGGCCATCCAGTTCAAGATCGCCGACATGGAGATGAAGGCGTACACGGCCCGCCTGGCCTGGCGGGACGCCGCAGCGCGGCTGGTGGCCGGCGAACCCTTCAAGAAGCAGGCCGCCCTGGCCAAGCTGCACTCCTCCACGGTCGCCGTGGACAACGCCCGCGACGCCACGCAGATCCACGGCGGCTACGGCTTCATGAACGAGTACCCGGTGGCCCGCATGTGGCGCGACGCGAAGATCCTGGAGATCGGCGAGGGCACGAGCGAGGTCCAGCGCATGCTCATCGCGCGGGAGTTGGGACTGGCGGGCTGAGCCGGCCGGGCCGAGGGGCCGGGGCGACGGGGACGGCGACGGCCGCTGCCGCCGGGTCCCGGGCCCCGTCCCCGGACGGGGCCCGCCCCCTGGACATTACGTGAGGTTAGGCTAACCTACCTTCGAACTTGTCCGGCGGGCGTCCCGCCCCGTTCGAAAGCAGTCATACCCATGCCCCATGCCCGTGCCACCCACCTCACTCGCCGCGGTCTGCTCGCCGCCGGCGGCGCCCTCGGACTCGGCGCCGCGCTCACCGCCTGCGGGGACGACAAGGGCGCCGACAGCGGCTCCGGCGGGGGCGACGGGAAGGCGGCCGGCAGGTCCGGTCCCTGGTCCTTCCAGGACGACCGCGGCACCAAGGTGAAGCTGGACCGGATCCCGGCGAACATCGTCGCCTTCACCGGGGTCGCCGCCGCGCTGTACGACTACGGCATCCAGGTCAAGGGCGTCTTCGGCCCCACCAGGACCACCGCCGGCAAGCCCGATGTCCAGGCCGGCGACATGGACGTCAGCAAGGTGACGGTCCTCGGCAACGCCTGGGGCCAGTTCAGCATCGAGAAGTACGCCTCCCTCGCCCCGGACGTGCTCATCACGACGATGTTCGACGACGCCGGCACCCTCTGGTACGTCCCCGAGGAGTCGAAGAAGAAGATCGCCCAACTGGCCCCCAGCATCGGCCTCTCCGTCTACGACCGCCCGCTCACCCAGCCCCTGCAGCGCGTGTGGGACCTCGCCGAGTCGCTGGGCGCGGACATGAAGGCCGCCGAGGTCACCGGCGCCAAGAAGCGGTTCGAGGAAGCCGCCGCCCGGCTGCGCGCGGCCGCCAAGGCCAAGCCCGACCTCAAGGTGATGGTGGGCAGCGCCAGCGACCAGCTGTTCTACGTCTCCGGCAGCAACCTCTCGGTCGACCTGGAGTACTTCAAGTCCCTCGGCGTGAACTTCGTGGAGCCCCCGGAGAGCGCCAAGAAGCAGGGCGGAGGCTGGTACGAGTCGCTCAGCTGGGAGAACGTCGACAAGTACCGGGCCGACATCATCATGATGGACGACCGCTCCTCGGCCATCCAGCCCGCCGACATCAAAAAGGCCACCTGGAAGAAGCTGCCCGCGGTGAAGGCCGGGCAGGTCATCGCCCGTTCCCCGGAGCCGATCCTGTCGTACGACAAGTGCGTGCCGCTGCTGACGAATCTGGCCGAGGCCCTGGAGAAGGCCAAGAAGGTCGGCTGACCTCCGGCGGGCCCGCCGAGGGCCCGCCGGCGATGCCCTGAACCCCATCCCCGGGAGCCACAGATGACGACGGCCGTAGCCGCCCCGTTCCGGTTCTTCGCCCTGCAGGTCGTACGGACCAGGCGGCTCGGCCCGTCCCTGGTGCGGGTCACCTTCACCGGTCCCGATCTGCACGCCTTCCGCTCCGACGGCCGGGACCAGTCCCTGTCCCTGTTCCTGCCGCACCCCGGCCAGCGCGAGCCGGTCGTCCCGCTGGAACTGGGCGACGGCTGGTGGCAGGGCTGGCGCGAACTGCCCGAGGACGTACGGGCCGTGATGCGTTCGTACACCCTGCGGGCGCTGCGGAGCGACGCGTGGGGGCGGACGGCGGAGATCGACATCGACTTCGCCCTGCACGGCATCGGGCCCGGCGCGCCCACGCCCGCCGGTCCGGCCTCCCGCTGGGCGGCGCGGGCCGGCGCCGGGGACCGCGTCCTGCTGCTGGGGCCGGCGGTCGCCGACAACCGCGCGATCCGCTTCCGCCCGCCCGAGGACACCGGTCTCGTCGTCCTGTGCGGCGACGAGACCGCCGTGCCCGCGGCGACCGCCGTGCTGGAGTCGCTGCCCGCGGGCGCGCGCGCCCGGGCGTGGCTGGAGGTGCCGCACGCCGGGGACGTCCAGGAGGTGCACACCCGGGCGGACGCGGAGATCACCTGGCTGGTGCGGCACGACGGGTCCCCCCGGGCCGCCGAGGCGGTACGGGAGGCCGAACTGCCGCCGGCCGAGCGGCCGTACGTGTGGCTCGCCGGCGAGTCCGGGCAGGTGAAGGCGCTGCGGCGGCACTTCGTCGGCGAGCGCGGGGTGGACCGGCGGCGTATCACCTTCGTCGGTTACTGGCGGCAGGGGATGACGGAGGAGCAGCTCCGGGCGGCCGGATGACCCCGCCGCACGTGACGCCGGTCACGGACGGACATGCCCCACACCGATCAACTTAGGTTAGGCTAACCTAAGTTGATGTTCCGCCACGGACCGTCCCCACGGAGGACCCCCCATGCGCTCGCACCTGCTCAATGGCCTCACCGCGGAGCACTACCGCCGCTCCGTGACCGAAGGAGTGGAGCGGGTGGCGGCCAGACTCGCCACCACCGACCGTCCGTTCACCGGCGTCACCGTGGACGCCCTGGCCCCCCGCATCGACGCCATCGACCTCGACCGCCCGCTGGGCGACACCGCCGCCGTCCTGGACGAGCTGGAGGACGTCTACCTCCGGGACGCCGTCTACTTCCACCACCCCCGCTACCTCGCCCACCTCAACTGCCCGGTCGTCATCCCGGCGGTGCTCGGCGAGGCCGTGCTCTCCGCCGTCAACTCCTCCCTCGACACCTGGGACCAGTCGGCCGGCGGCACCCTCATCGAGCGCAGACTCGTCGACTGGACGGCCGCCCGCATCGGCCTCGGCCCGGCCGCCGACGGCGTCTTCACCTCCGGCGGCACCCAGTCCAACCTCCAGGCCCTGCTGCTGGCGCGGGAGGAGGCCAAGTGCGACACGCCCGCCCGGCTGCGCGTCCTCACCTCCGAGGCCGGCCACTTCAGCGTCAGCAAGGCCGCGACGCTGCTCGGCCTGGGACCGGACGCCGTGGTCACCGTCCCCGTCGACCGCGACAAGCGCATGCAGACGGTCGCGCTCGCCCACGAGCTGGAGCGCTGCGCGAAGGACGGCCTGGTCCCCATGGCCGTCGTCGCCACCGCCGGCACCACCGACTTCGGCTCCATCGACCCGCTGCCCAAGATCGCGGAGCTGTGCGCCCGGTACGGCGTCTGGATGCACGTCGACGCCGCGTACGGCTGCGGGCTGCTCGCCTCCCTCCGCCACCGGGACCGCCTCGCCGGCATCGAGCGCGCCGACTCGGTCACCGTCGACTACCACAAGTCCTTCTTCCAGCCGGTGAGCTCGTCCGCCGTGCTGGTGCGGGACGCGGCCACCCTGCGGCACGCCACCTACCACGCGGACTACCTCAACCCGCGCCGCATGGTGCGGGAACGCATCCCCAACCAGGTCGACAAGTCCCTGCAGACCACCCGCCGCTTCGACGCGCTGAAACTGTGGATGACCCTGCGGACCATGGGCGCGGACGGCATCGGACAGCTCTTCGACGAGGTCTGCGACCTGGCGCAGGAGGGCTGGGAGCTGCTGGCGGCCGACCCGCGCTTCGACGTCGTCGTCCGGCCGGCCCTGTCCACCCTCGTCTTCCGCTACGTCCCGGCGGCCGTCACCGACCCGGCCGAGATCGACCGCGCCAACCTGCACGCCCGCAAGGCGCTGTTCGCCTCCGGGGACGCCGTGGTCGCGGGCACCAAGGTCGCCGGCCGCCACTACCTGAAGTTCACCCTCCTCAACCCCGAGACCACGACGGCCGACATCGCCGCCGTCCTCGACCTGATCGCCGGCCACGCCGAGCAGTACCTGGGAGAGTCCCTTGACCGCGCGTCCTGAAGCCCACGGCACCGTCCACGACTTCGTGGGGATCGGGCTCGGCCCGTTCAACCTCGGCCTGGCCTGCCTCACCGAGCCCATCGCCGAACTGGACGGCGTCTTCCTGGAGTCCAAGCCCGACTTCGAGTGGCACGCCGGCATGTTCCTGGACGGGGCGCACCTGCAGACCCCGTTCCTGTCGGACCTGGTCACCCTGGCCGACCCGACGTCGCCGTACTCCTTCCTCAACTACCTGAAGGAGAAGGGCAGACTGTACTCGTTCTACATCCGCGAGAACTTCTACCCCCTGCGCGTCGAGTACGACGACTACTGCCGCTGGGCCGCCCACCAGCTGAGCAGCGTCCGCTTCGGCGCCACGGTCACCGAGGTGACCTACGAGGACGGGCTGTACGCCGTCCGCACCGGGGCCGGGGACACCTACCGCGCCCGGCACCTGGTGCTCGGCACCGGCACGGTCCCCTACGTCCCGCCCGCGTGCCGGGGGCTCGCCGGCGACTTCCTGCACACCTCCCAGTACGTGCCGCGCAAGGCGGAACTGCTGGAGAAGAAGTCCATCACCGTCGTCGGCAGCGGCCAGAGCGCGGCCGAGATCTACCACGAGCTGCTCGGTGAGATCGACGTCCGCGGCTACCAGCTGAACTGGGTGACCCGCTCCCCCAGGTTCTTCCCGCTGGAGTACACCAAACTGACCCTGGAGATGACGTCCCCGGACTACGTCGACTACTTCCGGGCCCTGCCCGAGGAGACCCGCTACCGGCTGGAGAAGCAGCAGAAGGGCCTGTTCAAGGGCATCAACTCGGACCTGATCGACTCGATCTTCGACCTGCTCTACCAGAAGAACGTCACCGGCGGCGGCCGTCCGCTGCCCACCCGCCTGCTCACCAACTCCACCCTGCGCACGGCCTCCTACGAGGACGGCGTGTACACGCTCGGCTTCCGGCAGGACGAGCAGGGCAAGGACTTCGAGATCCGCACCGAGGGCCTGGTGCTGGCCACCGGCTACCACTACAGTCCGCCGGACTTCCTCGCCCCGGTCCGCGACCGCCTGCGCTTCGACGGCCGCGGCCGCTTCGACGTCGCCCGCAACTACGCCGTCGACGTCACCGGCCGCGGCGTCTTCCTGCAGAACGCCGGCGTCCACACGCACAGCGTCACCAGCCCCGACCTGGGCATGGGCGCGTACCGGAACGCGTACATCATCCGTGAGCTGCTCGGCACGGAGTACTACCCGGTCGAGAAGACCATCGCCTTCCAGGAGTTCGCCGTATGACCTTCACCTTCCGCACCGTCGACCCCCTGAAGGACGCAGAGTTGCTGCACTCCTGGGTCACCCACCCCAAGGCCGCCTTCTGGATGATGCAGGACGCGAAGCTGGAGGACGTCGAGCGGGCCTACATGGACATCGCGGCGGACGAGCACCACCACGCGCTGTTCGGGCTGCGCGGCGAGACCCCCGTCTTCCTGATGGAGAAGTACGACCCCGCGCACCGCGAGCTGACCGGGCTGTACGAGGCGCGGCCCGGGGACGTCGGCATGCACTTCCTGGTGCCGGCGACCGACACGCCCGTGCACGGCTTCACCCGGTCCGTCATCACCGCCGTGCTGGCACACCTCTTCGAGGACCCCGCCGTGCAGCGGGTCGTCGTCGAGCCGGACGTGCGCAACACGGCCGTGCACGCGCTGAACGCCGCCGTCGGCTTCGTGCCGGAGCGGGAGATCCGCACACCGCACAAGCGGGCGCTGCTCAGCTTCTGCACGCGCGAGCGGTTCGAGGAGGCGGTGGCCGCGTGAACCCCGCCGACAGCGTCGCCCACCTGTCCCCGGAGCGCTGGGAGACCGCCAACCGGCTGCTGGTCCGCAAGGCGCTCGCCGAGTTCGCGCACGAGCGCCTGATCACGCCCGAGGAGGACGGCGGCGCGTACGTGGTCCGCAGCGACGACGGACGCACCGCCTACCGGTTCTCCGCCGTGCGGCGGGCCCTCGACCACTGGCAGATCGACGCCGGGTCCGTCACCCGGCACCGGGAGGGCGAGCGGCTGCCCCTGGCCGCGCTGGACTTCTTCCTGGAGTTCCGGCGGTCGCTGGGGCTGAGCGAGGACATCCTGCCCGTGTACCTGGAGGAGATCTCCTCCACCCTCTCCAGCACCTGCTACAAGCTCGCCAAACCGCAGGTGACCTCCGCCGAGCTGGCCGCGAGCGGCTTCCAGGCCGTCGAGACGGGGATGACCGAGGGCCACCCGTGCTTCGTCGCGAACAACGGGCGGCTGGGTTTCGGCGTCCACGAGTACCTGTCGTACGCGCCCGAGACCGCGCACCCCGTCCGGCTGGTGTGGCTGGCCGCGCACCGCTCGCGCGCCGCGTTCACGGCGGGCGCGGGGATCGAGTACGAGTCGTTCCTGCGGCAGGAGCTGGGCGAGGACACGGTGCGCCGGTTCCGCGCCGTGCTCACCGGCCAGGGCCTCGACCCCGCCGACTACCTGTTCATCCCGGTGCACCCCTGGCAGTGGTGGAACAAGCTCAGCGTCACCTTCGCCGCCGAGGTGGCCCGCCGGCACCTGGTCTGCCTGGGCGAGGGCGACGACGAGTACCTGGCCCAGCAGTCGATCCGGACGTTCTTCAACACCAGCGACCCGCGCAAGCACTACGTCAAGACCGCCCTGTCGGTTCTCAACATGGGCTTCATGCGCGGGCTCTCGGCCGCCTACATGGAGGCGACCCCGGCCGTCAACGACTGGCTGGCCCGGCTGATCGAGAACGACCCGGTGCTGAAGGCGACGGGTCTGACGATCATCCGGGAGCGGGCGGCCGTCGGCTACCGGCACCTGGAGTACGAGCGGGCCACCGACCGCCACTCCCCGTACCGCAAGATGCTGGCCGCGCTGTGGCGGGAGAGCCCGGTGCCGTCGCTCGGGGACGGCGAGTCCCTCGCCACCATGGCCTCCCTGCTGCACGTGGACCACCGGGGCGCCTCCTTCGCGGGCGCGCTGATCGAGCGCTCCGGCCTCGCGCCCGCCGAGTGGCTGCGCCGCTACCTGCGGGCCTACTTCACCCCGCTGCTGCACAGCTTCTACGCCTACGACCTGGTGTTCATGCCGCACGGCGAGAACGTGATCCTGGTGCTGAAGGACGGGGCCGTGCAGCGGGCGGTCTACAAGGACATCGCCGAGGAGATAGCGGTGATGGACCCGGACGCGGCCCTGCCGCCGGAGGTCCGGCGCATCCGGGTCGAGGTGCCCGAGGACAAGAAGCTGCTGTCCCTGTTCACGGACGTCTTCGACTGCTTCTTCCGCTTCCTGTCGGCCCTGCTCGCCGACGAGGGCGTGCTGGCGGAGGAGGACTTCTGGCGCACGGTCGCCGAGGTCACCCGCGAGTACCAGGAGGCCAACCCCGAACTGGCCGACCGGTTCCGCCGGTACGACCTGTTCGCGCCCGAGTTCGCGCTGTCCTGCCTCAACCGGCTCCAGCTGCGGAACAACCGGCAGATGGTGGACCTCGCCGACCCGTCCGGCGCGCTCCAGCTGGCCGGGACCCTGAAGAACCCCCTCGCGGGCCTCTGACGGCCGCGGACGGCCGCGGACGGCCTCTGACGGCCGGGCCCGCGGCGGCACGGGCCGGCGGGCGCCCCGGAGCACGGTCCTCCGGGGCGCCCGCCGGCGTGTGCTCAACCCGCCGGCCAGGCCACCTGCGGGGACCGGTAGTAGGCGATGCCGAGGGCGTCCCAGCGCGGGCCCTGGGCGGCCAGCCGCACCCGGTAGGCGTCCCAGTCGTGGGCGGCCGCCGGCGACCAGCCCAGCTCGGCGGCGCCGGCGAGCCGCGGGAACGCCATGTACGCGAGGTCGGCGGACGTCTTCAGCGTCTCCGTCCACAGGGGCGCCTCGACGCCCCGGACGGCGGACGCCGGGACGCCCGGCAGGTAGGCGCCCGGATCCCAGTCGTAGGACCGCCGGACCTCCACCAGGCCCGCCCAGCTCATGCCGAGGGGGGTGCTGCGCGTGTACTTCATGTCGAGGTAGACCCGGTCGGCCGGGGACAGGATCAGCCCGGTGCCGTTCCGGGCGGCCTCGGCGACCTGCGCCTTCTCCGCGGCGCTCGTGCCGTCCAGGCCCCAGTACTGGGCGAGGGCGCCCTTGGCCGGGTGGGCGCCGGTGAGCTGGTGCCAGCCGATGACCGTCTTGCCGTACCGGGCGACGACCGGCTGCACGCGGTCCATGAACGTCACGTAGTCGGCGTGGGCGGTGGAGTGCGCCTCGTCGCCGCCGATGTGCAGGTAGCGGCCCGGGGTGAGGGCGGCCAGCTCCCGGACGACGTCGTCGACGAAGTCGTACGTCACCTTCTTGGGCACGCACAGGGAGCTGAAGCCGACGGCGGTGCCGGTGTACAGCGGGGGCGCCACGCCGTCGCAGTTGAGCTCGGCGTAGGAGGCGAGGGCCGCGTTGGTGTGGCCGGGCATGTCGATCTCGGGCACGACCTCCAGGTAGCGGGAGGCCGCGTACCGGACGATCCGCCGGTAGTCGTCCTTGGTGTAGAAGCCGCCCGGGCCGCCGCCGACCTGGGTGGAGCCGCCGTAGGAGGCCAGCCGCGGCCAGGAGTCGACGGCGATGCGCCAGCCCTGGTCGTCGCTGAGGTGCAGATGCAGCTTGTTGACCTTGTAGAGGGCCACCTGGTCGATGTAGCGCTCGACCTGGGCGACGGTGAAGAAGTGCCGGGAGACGTCCAGCATGGCGCCCCGGTAGGCGTACCGGGGGCGGTCCCGCACGGTGCCGCCGGCGATCAGCCAGGGGCCGCTCTGCACGGTCTTGCGCTCGACGGCCGCCGGGAGCAGCTGGCGGAGCGTCTGGACGCCGTGGAAGAGCCCGGCGGGGGTGCGGGCGGTGAGGGTCACGCCGCCGGCGCCGCTGTGCAGCCGGTAGCCCTCGGCGCCGAAGTCGCCGTGGGCCAGGCGGAGCCGGATGCCTCCGCGGCCGTGGTCGGTGACGGGCAGCGGATAGCCCGTGGAGGGCCGCAGGATGCCGGCGAGGTAGGCGCCGATGCGGCGGACCTCGGCGGAGCCGCCGGCGCGGATGGCGGTCGCGCGGGTGATGCGGTACGGGGTGGCGGCCGGGGTGGCCGAGGCGGGCGCCGGGACGACGCGGTCCAGCGGCGTGGGGGCGGCGGCCCGGGCCGCCGGGGCGGCGCCGAGGGTGACGACGCCGGTCGCCGCGAGCAGCATCAGGGATCCGAGGATGCGGGCCGTTCGGGGAGTCGTGCTGTGGTTCCTTCTCACATGCGCTCCCTTCGGTGTGGTCGACCGTCAGATGCGGTCGGGACCACTCTCCCGCAGATGCGGCGGGACGATCCCCGCCCGGCTCCCGCCGGGCGGAAATCATCCGGAAGGGCGGCTCCCCGGCGCCCGGCCGCGGCCGGCCGGGCCCGCCGGCACCGCGCCGCCACGGGTGCCGGCGGGCGGGCAGCCGTCCGATGCGGGGCGCTGACGGAGGCTCACTTGGCCGTGCGGGACACCGTGAAGTGGTCGATGCGGGCGCCGGTCTCGGCGATGCCCGACACCTTCAGCACGGCCTGTCGGCCCTTGGGGGCGGGGACGACGTCCACGCGCAGGAAGGAGTAGTCGAGGTAGCGCACCCGGGACCAGGCGACGGTCTCGGCGGCCTTGCCGTCCGGCGTGTTGACGAACGAGGCCACCGAGTCGGTCCTGTGCTCGTGCCCCTCGTAGGAGTCCGGGGCGGTGAAGGCGTACAGGCCGCGGCCGGCCGCGCCCGCGGTGACGTAGACCACGCCGTCGGTCTCGGGGTGGGCCGTGCCGCCGATCGGCAGCTTCCTGGCGACCCGGCCCGCCTTGATGGCGTCGGTGCGCTCGTACTGGTGGTTGTGGCCGTTGATGACGAGGTCCACCGTGTACTTCTCGAACAGCGGCACCCACTCCCGGCGCACCCCGCCCTCGGAGGCGTGGGCGGTGGAGGTGCAGTAGGCGCAGTGGTGGAAGAACACCACGATGAAGTCGACGTCCTTCGAGGCGCGGTACGTCCGCAGCCGGTTCTCCAGCCACTTCGTCTGGGTTCCGCCGGAGATGCCCAGGTTCGCCGGGATCTCGAAGGAGACGTCGTTGGCGTCGAGCGAGACGACCGCCGTGTTGCCGTAGACGAAGGAGTAGACGCCCGGCAGGTTCTCCGGGTCGGGGCCGTTGTCCGGGAGGGTCCAGCGGGCCGCCTCGCCCCCGTAGCCGTTGGGCGAGTACCAGGCCTCCATGTCGTGGTTGCCGTAGGCGGGCATCCACGGGACCTGCTTGGCGACCGACTCGGTCTGGGCGAGGAAGGAGTCCCAGGTGCGCGCGTCGAAACCGGTGTCGCCGGTCCTGCCGGCGCCGGACGGGTCGGCGTACGCGATGTCGCCGGCGTGCAGGTGGAAGGCGGGGTTCTGGCCGAGCAGCAGGCTGTTGTTGGCCAGGCCGTGGTAGCCGACGCCCTCGTCGCCGAAGGCGGTGAAGGTGAACGGCGCCTTGTGGGCGGGGGCGGTGGTGAAGGTGCCCAGGGTGCCCGCCAGATGCGGCCTGGCCGGGTCGAAGCCCTGGTGGCCGACGCCGTAGAAGTACGTCGTGCCGGGGCGCAGGCGGGTGAGCTTCGCGTGCAGGTAGTACTGGGTGTGGTCGCCGCTCGCGCCGACGCCGGCCGGGGTGTGCAGGGTGCGGACCTCGGCCTCGATCTTCCGGGAGAGGTCCCAGGGGTGGACGCCGACGCGGAGGAACGGCTTCTGCACGGCGACCGGAACCTGCCAGGAGACGGTGATCTCGGTGCGCGGGTCGCGGCCCCAGGCCAGGTGGCGGCCGAAGGGGGCGACGAGGGCGCCGTCGACCGAGGCGGCGGCCGGCGTGACGGCCGGCGCGGTGCGCCGCGCCGGCGCGTCCGCCCGGGCGGCGGCGCCCGGCACGAAGGCGCCGCCCGTGACCGTGCCCAGCGTGACGGCTCCGCCCCTGATCAGGGTGCGCCGCGAGAATCTGGCCCGCAGGTACTCGTGCTGCTCGGCCATGCTCATGCGTGCGGCCAGCTTCTCGGGTACGCCCATACGAGGAATGTCCATGGCGTCTGAAACTCGTCCGCCCGGGCGACGCGACGCGGGACGCCGGATGGACGGCGTGCGAACAGAGCCCCATGAGAGATACAAGGAGCGCCGCCTGCCCGGAATCGGGCACGTTTCTTGCGAAACACGCGCCGGTACTCCAGGATCTACCGGGTGCACGACGAACTCGTTGATCATCTGACGCGGTCCACGCCCCTGAGCCGGGGCGAGGCGCTGCGCGTGGTCCAGGACGTGCTCGCCTACTTCGACGAGACGACCCAGGAGTTCGTCCGTCGCCGCCACCGCGAACTGCAGGCCCAGGGCCTGGTGAACGCGGAGATCTTCGAACGGATCGGGGCGGACCTGAAATACCGGGCGGTGGCGCCGCCGGAGCTGACGCTCAGGCAGCTGCGCCGCATGGTCTACGGCTGAGGAACCAGCCGTACCGGACCAGTGACAGCCAAGGGATACCTCTATACATGTGCGGAATTGTCGGATACATCGGGAAGCGTGACGTGGCGCCCCTCCTCCTGGAGGGCCTCCAGCGCCTGGAGTACCGCGGCTACGACTCCGCGGGCATCGTCGTCACCTCCCCGAAGACGCCCGGCCTGAAGATGGTCAAGGCCAAGGGCCGGGTGCGCGACCTGGAGGCCAAGGTCCCGGCGCGCTTCAAGGGCACCACCGGCATCGCCCACACCCGCTGGGCCACCCACGGCGCCCCGTCCGACGTGAACGCCCACCCGCACCTGTCGGCCGACGGCAAGGTCGCCGTCGTCCACAACGGCATCATCGACAACGCCGCCGACCTGCGCCGCAAGCTGGAGGCGGACGGCGTCGAGTTCCTCTCCGAGACCGACACCGAGGTCCTCACCCACCTGATCGCCCGCTCGCAGGCCGAGAAGCTGGAGGACAAGGTCCGCGAGACGGTGCGCGTCATCGAGGGCACCTACGGCATCGCCGTGATGCACGCCGACTTCCCGGACCGCATCGTCGTGGCCCGCAACGGCTCCCCGGTCGTCCTCGGCATCGGCGACAAGGAGATGTTCGTCGCCTCGGACATCGCGGCGCTGGTCGCCCACACCCGCCAGATAGTCACCCTCGACGACGGCGAGATGGCCACCCTCAAGGCCGACGACTTCCGCACCTACACCACCGAGGGCACCCGTACGACGGCCGAGCCCACCACCGTGGAGTGGGAGGCCGAGTCGTACGACATGGGCGGCCACGACACCTACATGCACAAGGAGATCCACGAGCAGGCCGACGCCGTGGACCGCGTGCTGCGCGGCCGCATCGACCACCGGTTCTCCACCGTGCACCTCGGCGGCCTCAACCTGGACGCCCGCGAGGCCCGGCAGATCCGCCGCGTGAAGATTCTCGGCTGCGGCACCTCGTACCACGCGGGCATGATCGGCGCGCAGATGATCGAGGAGCTGGCCCGCATCCCCGCGGACGCCGAGCCGGCCTCCGAGTTCCGCTACCGCAACCCGGTGGTCGACCCCGACACCCTGTACATCGCGGTCTCCCAGTCCGGTGAGACCTACGACGTCCTGGCCGCCGTCCAGGAGCTCAAGCGCAAGGGCGCGCGGGTCCTCGGCGTGGTGAACGTGGTCGGCTCGGCGATCGCCCGCGAGGCCGACGGCGGCATCTACGTGCACGCGGGCCCCGAGGTCTGCGTCGTCTCGACCAAGTGCTTCACCAACACCACGGTCGCCTTCGCCCTGCTCGCCCTGCACCTCGGCCGCACCCGGGACCTCTCCGTGCGCGACGGCAAGCGGATCATCGAGGGCCTGCGCAAGCTGCCCCGGCAGATCACCGAGATCCTGGAGCAGGAGGAGGAGATCAAGAAGCTGGCGGAGAGCTACGCCGACGCCCGCTCGATGCTCTTCATCGGCCGTGTGCGGGGCTACCCGGTGGCCCGCGAGGCCTCCCTGAAGCTGAAGGAGGTCTCCTACATCCACGCCGAGGCCTACCCCGCCTCGGAGCTGAAGCACGGCCCGCTGGCCCTCATCGAGCCGGCCCTGCCCACGGTCGCGATCGTCCCCGACGACGACCTGCTGGAGAAGAACCGCGCGGCCCTGGAGGAGATCAAGGCCCGCGAGGGCAAGATCCTCGCGGTGGCGCACCGGCACCAGGAGAAGGCGGACCAGACCATCGTCGTCCCGAAGAACGAGGACGAGCTGGACCCGATCCTGATGGGCATCCCGCTCCAGCTCCTGGCGTACCACACGGCCAAGGCCCTGGGCCGGGACATCGACAAGCCGAGGAACCTCGCCAAGTCGGTGACGGTGGAGTAGGCCGGGAAGCAGCCGGGCACACCGGACAGAACGGACCCCCACGTACGCCACCGAACACGTGGGGGTCCTCTCCGCGCCGCGCACATCGGCCGGTGGCCGTCACCCCCCGGCCCGCGGCACGTCCCGGAGGGGCCGCCGGCCGGCGCGGCTCCCTCGCCCGCGGACGAAGTCGCGCGCTGACCTGTATATGCCCTTCGCGGGCGCAGGGACACCTCCGCGCGGGCACGGCCGTGCGGCGGGGGGAGAGGTGACACGCCGTGAGGCGGGTCTACGGGATGACGATCACGGGCCGCCGCGCCCGCTTGGCGAGCCGGCCCGCGACGGAGCCGAAGATCCGGCCGACGATGCCGTGCGTGGAGCCGACGACGATCGCGTCGGCCTCGTACTCCCGCCCCACTTCTTCGAGTTCATGACAGATGTCCCCGCCCCGCTCGACCAGGATCCACGGGACCTCGGCCAGGTAGTCCGCGCAGGCGAGCTCCAGCCCGAGCACCTCGGTGCGGTGGTCGGGCACGTCCACGAAGACGGGCGGCTCGCAGCCGGCCCACACGGTGGTGGGCAGCCGGTTGGCGACGTGCACGATGATCAGGCCGGAACGGGAGCGGTGGGCCATGCCGATCGCGTAGGCGAGGGCGCGCTCGCTGGAGGTGGAGCCGTCGAAGCCGACGACCACGCCGTGACGGAAGGCGGGATCGCAGGAGGGGCGTGACTCGGCCGCCGCCAGGGGATCGGCCGCCGTCGGATCGGCGACCGGCCGCTTGCGGTCCGCGGGTTCGAAGAATTCGTGACCGGCCATGACTGTCTCGGCGTTGTGATCCTTTATGGGTGGGACAGTGTGCGGCGGAAGTGTGCGGCGGAGCTGTGTCCGGGAAACATCTTCCCAACCCCATACCCCCAAGGGTACGGCGGCACGCCTCCTGAGCCCAGATCCCGCGCACGCTCCGTAAGCGGTCCCCCGACGTCCGTAGGGGTTCACCGGAGCATGCACGAGCCACGCCCGTAACGCAATGGTTGCTGCCCCGTACAGGCGGTTTGCGCGGAGTTCACAGATGCGCGGCCGGTGACCGGCCGGCCGCGGGGGCGCCGGGCCGGGGTGGACCGGCGCCACAGGGAGCACGAGACGCCCGCCCGCCGATGCCCCCGCACCCCCCACCCCGCACCGCACCCGGTGGGCGATGTGCTGTGCTGGGCGGTCTCAGCTGCGTGCTCGCGCCCGTGGTCCCCGTCCGGCACGACGCCCCGCCGGCCGGCGCCGCGGGCGCCGCGCCGGGCCTCGCGGCCGCACGGCCGCCTGCCGGGTGCCGCCGCGCCGCCGCGAGCGCGGCGCCGCGCGTTGCTCCGCGCAAAGGGGCGGGCGTCGCACCCGGGCGCGGACACCGGTCGATTGACCTGTTTCCGTATCCCGGAGCGCTGGTTTTCAGCCAACTTCTGGATATCGGCCAGGAGGGGTCCCGACCGCCCTCCAACCCCCGTTCCACCTGCACGGAAAGGGTCCACGGCCCGCTGCGCACCCTACGCGGTTTGGCCACGGCGACAAGGCGCACTTCCCTGCGCGGCTCCCGAGTGCAACGCTTCGTGATCGAATGCTTCACGCCAAGTTGTCATGTCGACAATCTGCGGCGTGTCGAACTGGTCACCGTGCGATCGCGGAAGCCAGTAGATTCGATCTTGACTGTCTTACGGCGGGGGACTCGTGCAGGACCGAGGGGAAACGTGCAGGAGCGACACAACCGAGGAGCCGCGACCACCGAGGGGGGCTTAGCAGTATGAGCCACGACTCCACTGCCGCGCCGGAAGCCGCGGCCCGGAAACTGTCCGGGCGACGCCGCAAGGAGATCGTCGCGGTGCTGCTGTTCAGCGGCGGCCCCATATTCGAGAGTTCCATTCCGCTTTCGGTGTTCGGGATCGACCGCCAGGACGCCGGAGTGCCGCGCTACCGCCTGCTGGTGTGCGCCGGCGAGGAAGGCCCGCTGCGGACCACAGGGGGCCTGGAACTCACCGCACCGCATGGGCTGGAGGCGATCTCGCGCGCCGGCACGGTCGTCGTGCCGGCCTGGCGCTCGATCACCTCGCCGCCGCCGGAGGAGGCGCTCGACGCACTGCGCAGAGCGCACGAGGAGGGCGCCCGGATCGTCGGGCTGTGCACGGGCGCGTTCGTGCTCGCGGCGGCCGGACTGCTGGACGGCCGCCCGGCGACCACGCACTGGATGTACGCGCCGACGCTGGCCAAGCGCTACCCGTCGGTGCACGTCGATCCGCGGGAGCTGTTCGTCGACGACGGCGACGTGCTGACGTCGGCCGGCACGGCGGCGGGGATCGACCTGTGCCTGCACATCGTGCGGACGGACCACGGCAACGAGGCGGCCGGCGCGCTCGCCCGGCGCCTGGTGGTGCCGCCGCGCCGCAGCGGCGGGCAGGAGCGGTATCTCGACCGGTCTTTACCGGAGGAGATCGGCGCCGACCCGCTCGCCGAGGTCGTCGCCTGGGCGCTGGAGCACCTCCACGAGCAGTTCGACGTGGAGACGCTGGCGGCACGCGCCTACATGAGCCGCCGCACGTTCGACCGCCGGTTCCGCTCGCTCACCGGCAGCGCTCCGCTGCAGTGGCTGATCACCCAGCGGGTGCTGCAGGCGCAGCGGCTGCTGGAGACGTCGGACTACTCGGTGGACGAGGTGGCGGGCCGGTGCGGGTTCCGGTCGCCGGTCGCGCTGCGCGGGCACTTCCGCCGCCAGCTCGGCTCGTCCCCCGCCGCGTACCGGGCCGCCTACCGGGCCCGCCGGCCGCAGGGCGACAAGCCGGGCGAGGCGGAGCAGGCCGTGCAGCAGTCCGGCCAGCAGGGCTCGCCCGCGGGACTGCCCGGCCCCGGACCGGTCGGCCCGCCGCCCGCCCTGCTGCACCCGGAGCGGGACGGCGGGGTGCCGATGCAGAGCCGGCGGTCCGCGGCCGGCGCGGTGAGCCTGCTGCCGGGGCCGCGCAGCGGCGGCTGAGCGGGCAGTGACGGCAAGGGGGGCGTGGTCGCGTGACCGCGCCCCCCTTCCCGCTGCACCCCCCTTCCCGCCGCGCCGCCGCATGGGCGCGCCCCGTGCCGGTCTGACCGCGCACCGACAAGGTGGGGACGGCCCGGGTCCGGCGCACGGCGGCGCGCCGTAAGGTGAGACGCATGAACGATCGCATGGTGTGGATCGACTGCGAGATGACCGGCCTCTCGCTGTCCGACGACGCGCTCATCGAGGTGGCCGCCCTCGTCACCGACTCCGAGCTGAACGTGCTGGGCGAGGGGGTGGACATCGTCATCCGGCCGCCGGCCCGGGCGCTGGAGACGATGCCGGAGGTGGTGCGTCGGATGCACACCGCGTCCGGACTGCTCGCCGAGCTGGAGAACGGCACGACGCTGCGGGACGCCGAGGAGCAGGTGCTCGCCTACGTCCGCGAGCACGTCAAGGAACCCGGCAAGGCCCCGCTGTGCGGGAACTCCGTCGGCACCGACCGCGGCTTCCTGCTGCGCGACATGCCGACCCTGGAGAACTACCTCCACTACCGGATCGTCGACGTGTCCTCGATCAAGGAGCTGGCCCGCCGCTGGTACCCGCGGGCCTACTTCAACAGCCCGGAGAAGAACGGCAACCACCGGGCCCTCGCCGACATCCGCGAGTCGATCGCCGAGCTGCGCTACTACCGCGAGGCCGTCTTCGTCCCGCAGCCGGGCCCGGACTCGGACACCGCCAAGGCGATCGCCGCCAAGCACGTGGTGCCCGCGCGCTAGCCGTCCGCGGGGTCCGCCCGGGGCGCGCGGAAACCTGTGCGCGAGCACCCCTTCGGACCCTGTAGACTTCTTCTCGGCCGGTCGGGGAGAGCACTCCTCAGCGCCGGTCATGGTGGGTGTAGCTCAGCTGGTAGAGCACCTGGTTGTGGTCCAGGATGCCGCGGGTTCGAGTCCCGTCACTCACCCTGTGCGATCAGCCGGTGACTTCGTCGCGAGACGGGTCACCGGCTGCTTCCGTTCCGGGGGCGCGGCCGGCGTCACGACGACGCCCGTGCCACCAGTTCCGTCGGCAGCACCGCCCGGCGGCGCTCCAGTCCGCGGGACACGGCCGGGCGACGGTCGGCGATCTCCGCGAGGAGCAGGTCGATCATGGCGCGGCCCATCTCCTCGATGGGCTGGCGGACGCTGGTGAGCGGCGGGTCCATGTGGCGGGCGATGGCCGAGTCGTCGTAGCCGACCAGCGCGACGTCCTCGGGGATGCGGCGGCCCCGCTCGCGCAGCACCTGCCGGGCGCCCGCCGCCATCACGTCGGAGCCGGCGAAGACGGCGTCCACGTCCGGGTGGCGGTCGAGCAGGACCGCCATCGCACGGCGGCCGCCCTCCTCGGTGAAGTCACCCGGCTCCACCAGCAGCTCGTCCACCGGGTGGCCCGCGTCGCGCAGGGCGTCGCGGTAGCCGTCGACGCGGCGCTGGGCGCCGTAGACGTCCAGGCGGCCGGTGATGTGGGCGATGCGGCGGCGGCCGCGGCCCAGCAGGTGCTCGACCGCCGAGCGGGCGCCGCCGTAGTTGTCCGAGTCCACCGAGGTCAGCGTCTCGGCCGCCGAGCGCGGGCCGCTGATCACCGCGGGGATCTCCAGCTGGGCCAGCAGGTCCGGCAGCGGGTCGTCGGCGTGCACCGAGACCAGCAGGACGCCGTCGACGCGGTGGGCCGCCAGGTACTGGGCGAGCCGCTGCCGCTTGCGGTCGTTCCCGGCGAAGATCAGCAGCAGCTGCATCTCGGTGTCGGCCAGCTCGGCGCCGACCCCGCGCAGCATGTCCGAGAAGTACGGCTCGGCGAAGAACCGGGTCTCCGGCTCGGGGACGACCAGGGCGATGGCGTCGGTGCGGTTGGCCGCGAGGGCGCGGGCGGCGGTGTTGGGGACGTAACCGAGCTCGGCCACCGCCGCCTCGACCGCCGCGCGGGTCGCGTCGCTGACCCGGGGCGAGCCGTTGATCACCCGGGAGACCGTGCCCCGGCCGACCCCGGCCCGGGCGGCGACCTCCTCGAGTGTCGGCCGCCCCCCGCTCCGGCCCCGCCCTGAGTGGCTTGCCATGGGCTCCGCCTTTCTCGACCTCTGCATCACGGCTGGCTGGAATCTAACAGCCCTGGCCAGGGAGGCGAGGAGGGCCGGGACGTCCGCCGGGGGGCGCCCGACGGCCGGACAACCGAACGCAACGCATCGCGTCAGCTGTCTTGACACCCCGCGCCGGAGCGACGACTCTTCACTTCATCACTGGTGGGAGCGCTCCCACAGTACCTGACACATACACATCCCGCACGTTCCCCGCCCGAGCCGCAGCGAGTACAACCGGGCCCGATCCATGCAGTTGGCCGGGGGGTCGGCACGTCAGGCAACAGGAGGACGCAATGCGCACGAGCATCCGCCGGTCCCAGCGGCTGATGGCCCTCGCGGCCGTCGCCGCGCTGACCACGGGGCTGCTGGCCGGCTGCGCCGACGACTCGGACGACGACTCGTCGGGCAACTCGGGCGGCGACGGCAGTGGCAAGGGCAGGACAACGCTGACCATCGGGACCTTCGGCGTCTTCGGCTACAAGGAGGCCGGCCTCTATGACGAGTACATGAAGGCGCATCCCGAGATCAATATCAAGGAGAACGTCACCACTCGCACCGACGTCTACTGGCCGAAGGTGCTCACCCGCCTCCAGGCCGGGTCCGGCACCGACGACGTCCAGGCCATCGAGATAGGCAACATCACCGAGGCTGTGCAGACCCAGGCGAACAAGTTCGTCGACCTCGGCAAGGAGGTCGACAAGTCGCAGTGGCTGGGCTGGAAGCTCGCGCAGGCCACCACCAAGGACGGCAAGCTCATCGGGCTCGGCACCGACATCGGGCCGATGGCGGTCTGCTACCGCAAGGACCTGTTCCAGAAGGCCGGGCTGCCGACCGACCGCAACGAGCTGGCGAAGACCTGGAAGGGCGACTGGGCCAAGTACGTCGACCTCGGCAAGCAGTACATGAAGAAGGCCCCCGGGGGCAGCAAGTTCGTGGACTCCGCCGCCTCCATCTACAACGCGGCCCTCGGCGGCGGCGACCAGCGGTACTACAGCGACGACGGCAAGGTCGTCTGGGACCGGTCCGACGACGTGAAGAAGTCCTGGGACGTCGCCATGAGCGTCGCGACCAGCGACATGTCGGCCAAGCTGAAGCAGTTCGACAAGCCCTGGGACCAGGGCCTGGCCAACGGCACCTTCGCCACCGTCGCCTGCCCGGCCTGGATGATCGGCTACATCCAGCAGAAGTCCGGTGAGTCCGGCAAGGGCAAGTGGGACGTGGCGGCGGCCCCGACCGCGGCCAACTGGGGCGGCTCCTTCATCGGGGTGCCGACGGCGAGCAGGCACCGGAAGGAGGCCATCGCGCTGGCGAAGTGGCTGACCGCCCCCGAGCAGCAGGCCAAGGTCTTCGCCAAGCAGGCCAGCTTCCCGTCCACCCCGTCGGCGTACCCGACCCTGAAGCCCGCCGCGGAGACCACGGCGTACTTCTCGAACGCGCCGATCACCCAGATCTTCTCCGACTCGGCGAAGACCATCCCGACGCAGTACTACGGCATCAAGGACCAGCCGATCAACACCGCGCTCACCGACGTCGGCATCCTCCAGGTCGAGCAGCGGGGCAAGTCGCCCGAGCAGGGCTGGAACGCCGCGAAGAACGAGATCAAGGACGTGCTCGGCCAGTGAGCAGCTCCAAGCAGGCTCTCGCGCATCCCGCGTCGAGCGCCGAGGCCGCGCCCGGCACCCCGCCGGGCGCGGCCCGGGGCGCGCACGGTCGCGGTGGGCCGGCGGGCGCCGACTCCTGGCGCAGCCGGCTGTACCGCTGGGACATGAAGGCGTCGCCGTACGCCTTCATCGCCCCCTTCTTCCTCCTGTTCGGGGCCTTCTCCCTGGTCCCGCTGCTGTACACGGCCTGGTACTCGCTGCACGACGTGCAGCTGTCGGCCCTCGACCACCAGACCTGGGCGGGCCTGGACAACTACGAGAACCTGCTGTCCTCGGACTTCTTCTGGAACGCCCTGCGCAACACCCTCACCATCGGCGTCATCTCGACCGTGCCGCAGCTGCTGGCCGCGATCGGGCTCGCGCACCTGCTGAACTACAAGCTGCGCGGCTCGACCGCGTGGCGCGTGGTGATGCTGACCCCGTACGCCACCTCGGTCGCCGCGGCGACCCTGGTGTTCACGCTGCTGTACTCGTGGGACGGCGGCATGGTCAACTGGGTCCTGCACTTCTTCGGCGTCTATCCCGTCAACTGGCGCGAGTCGGACTGGGGTTCGCAGTTCGCGGTGTCGTCGATCGTGATCTGGCGGTGGACGGGGTACAACGCGCTGATCTACCTGGCCGCCATGCAGGCGATCCCGGCCGACCTGTACGAGTCGGCGGCGATCGACGGCGCCAACCGCTGGCAGCAGTTCCGGCACGTCACCATTCCGCAGCTGCGGCCGACGATCCTGTTCACCGTCGTCGTCTCCACCATCGGCGCCACCCAGCTGTTCGGTGAGCCGCTGCTGTTCGGCGGGGTCAGCGGGTCCAAGGGCGGCTCCGAGCACCAGTACCAGACGCTCGGCCTGTACATGTACGACCAGGGCTGGATCATCGGCAACCTCGGCAAGGCGTCCGCGATCGCCTGGACGATGTTCCTGATCCTGCTGCTCGTCGCCGCGGTCAACCTGCTGCTCACCCGACGGCTGAGGAAGTCCCAATGAGCCAACTGACCCTCCCCCGGACCGTGCGCAAGGAACCGGAGCGGCAGCGGCGCCGCGGCCGCACGCGGGCCGGCAGGCAGCTGCACGCCGGCCCGACGACCTACGTGGTGCTGACCGTCTTCGCGCTGGTCTCGCTGGCCCCGCTGGTGTGGACGGCGATCGCGGCCTCGCGCAGCGACCGGCGGCTGGCCCAGACGCCGCCCCCGCTGTGGTTCGGCGGCAACCTGTTCGAGAACCTCCAGGCGGCCTGGGACGAGGCCGGGCTCGGCACCGCGATGCTCAACTCGCTGATCGTGGCGGGCACGATCACGGTGAGCACCGTGCTGTTCTCCACGCTGGCCGGCTTCGCCTTCGCCAAGCTGCGGTTCCGCTTCTCCGGCGTGCTGCTGCTGCTGACCATCGGCACGATGATGATCCCGCCGCAGCTCGCCGTCGTCCCGCTGTACCTGTGGATGTCGGACCTGGGCTGGTCCAACCAGTTGCAGACGGTGGTCCTGCCCAGCCTGGTCACCGCGTTCGGCACGTTCTTCATGCGGCAGTACCTGGTGCAGGCGCTGCCCGGCGAGCTGATCGAGGCGGCCCGGGTCGACGGGGCGAGCAGCCTGCGGATCGTCTGGCACGTCGTCTTCCCCGCGGCGCGCCCCGCGATGGCGGTGCTGGGCCTGCTGACGTTCGTCTTCGCCTGGAACGACTTCCTGTGGCCGATCATCGCCCTGACCCAGCAGAACCCGACCGTGCAGGTGGCCCTGAACTCGCTCGGCACCGGGTACGTCCCCGACCAGGCGGTGATCATGGCGGGTGCGCTGCTCGGCACGCTGCCGCTGCTGATCGCCTTCCTGCTGTTCGGCAAGCAGATCGTGGGCGGGATCATGCAGGGCGCGATCAAGGGCTGATCCCCCCGACCGGCTTCACGGGGGCCGGGCCACCGCCGCCCCGGCCCCTCCCGCCCACTCGTCCGTCGGTCCCTCCGACCGTTCATGGGAGCGCTTTCATGCCTGACTCCGTTGTGTCGTCCGTGGCCTTCCCCCCTGCCTTCCTCTGGGGCGCCGCGACCTCGGCGTACCAGATCGAGGGCGCGGTGCGGGAGGACGGCCGCACCCCCTCGATCTGGGACACCTTCAGCCATACGCCGGGCAAGACGGCCGGCGGCGAGACCGGGGACGTCGCCGTCGACCACTACCACCGCTACCGCGAGGACGTGGCGCTGATGGCGGAGCTGGGCCTGAACGCGTACCGGTTCTCCGTCTCCTGGTCCCGGGTGCAGCCGACCGGCCGGGGGCCGGCGGTCCAGCGCGGCCTGGACTTCTACCGCCGCCTGGTGGACGAGCTGCTGGCCGCCGGCATCAAGCCGGCGCTCACCCTCTACCACTGGGACCTGCCGCAGGAGCTGGAGGACGCGGGCGGCTGGCCGGAACGCGACACCGCGTTCCGGTTCGCCGAGTACGCGCAGTTCGTCGCCGAGGCGCTGGGCGACCGGGTGGAGCAGTGGATCACCCTCAACGAGCCGTGGTGCAGCGCCTTCCTGGGGTACGGCTCCGGGGTGCACGCCCCCGGCCGCACCGACCCGGTGGCGTCCCTGCGCGCCGCCCACCACCTCAACCTGGCGCACGGACTGGCCGCCTCGGCCCTGCGGTCGGCGATGCCGGCCCGCAACCAGATCGCCGTCAGCCTCAACTCCTCCGTGGTCCGGCCCCTATCGCAGGACCCGGCCGACCTGGCCGCCGCCCACCGGATCGACGACCTGGCCAACGGCGTCTTCCACGGCCCGATGCTGCACGGCGCCTACCCCGCGACGCTGCTGTCGTCGACCGCGTCGATCACCGACTGGTCGTTCGTCCGGGACGGCGACGTCCGCACGATCAAGGCCCCGCTGGACGCGCTGGGCCTGAACTACTACACGCCCTGCCTGGTCTCCGCCGCGCCGGGCGGGGTCAGGGGGCCGCGCGCGGACGGGCACGGCGCCAGCGACCACTCCCCCTGGCCGGGCGCCGACGACGTCCTGTTCCACCAGACCCCCGGCGAGCGCACGGAGATGGGCTGGACGATCGACCCGACCGGCCTGTACGACCTCCTCATGCGCTACACGCGCGAGGCGCCGGGGCTGCCGCTCTACGTCACCGAGAACGGCGCGGCCTACGACGACAAGCCCGACTCCGACGGCCGCGTCCACGACCCCGAGCGCATCGCCTACCTGCACGGGCACCTCGCGGCGGTGCGCCGCGCCCTCGCCGACGGCGCCGACGTCCGCGGCTACTACCTGTGGTCGCTGATGGACAACTTCGAGTGGGCGTACGGCTACGGCAAGCGGTTCGGCGCGGTGTACGTGGACTACGCGACGCTGGAGCGGACGCCGAAGTCGAGCGCGCGGTGGTACGGGGAGCTGGCGCGGACCGGCGTGCTGCCGGCCGCGGTGCCGGTGGCCTGACCGGGCGGGGCACGGCGGGGTGCGGCGCTCCGTGGGGGGCGCCGCGCCCGTGGCGGTCCGCCCCGCCCTTGCGGGGGTGCGGGGACGCCACGAGCCCCGGCCGGGGGTGGGGGGACGCCACGAGCCCCGGCCGGGGGTGGGGGGGAAGTCCGGCCGGGGCTCGTTCCCCGTTGTTCCTGGCGGTCTCAGGTCACTTGTAGGCGCCGAACGCCTTCGTGAAGGCGAACTGGTCCTGGGTGACGGAGCTGCACGTCGCGTCGGCGGTGGGCTTGGTGCCGCCGGCGCACTGCTTGTCGCGGGTCGCGGACCACATCGACAGCCAGCCCAGGCCCTTGGACTTGGCGAAGTTCACCAGCTGGGTGGCGTCCTCGACCTTGAAGACCTCGGAGGCCACGTCGTTGACGCCGATCATCGGGGTCACGGCGACGGTCTTCCAGGCGGCCGTGTCGGACAGGCCCAGCACGCCCTTGACCTGGGCCTGGGTGGCGGTCGCGGCCTGCTCGGCGTAGGTGCCCATGTCGCCGCTGTACGCGGGGCCGTAGTCCATCGCCATGATGTTGACGGTGTCGATGCGCACGCCGTTGGACTTGGCGTCGGCGAGCAGGTTCACGCCGTCCTGGGTGAGGCCCTCCGGCATCACCGGGAGGGTGAAGGAGACGTCCAGGTCCGGGTGCTGGGCCTGCAGCTTGGCGATCGCCTGGGCCCGGCGGGTGTTGGCCGCGGTGTTGGGCAGCGCGCCGCCCTCGACGTCGAAGTCGACCTTGGTCAGCTTGAACGCGTCGACCACCTTGCCGTACGCCGCCGCCAGCGCGTCCGCCGAGGAGCACGCGGTGGCCAGCTCGGAGCCGGAGGCGCCGCCGAAGGAGACCCGGACGTCCCCGCCCTTGGCGCGCAGCGAGCCGATCTGCGCGGCCACGCCGTCGCCGGTCAGGTCGGTGACGCCGCCCCACTTGGGGGTGCAGCCGCCGCCGTCGGTGATGAAGGCGAGGTTGAAGTTCTTCACGCCGGTCGCGTCCGCGGCGCCGAGGAGGTCGAAGGCCGGGTAGAGGGAGGTGTCGACGTACGGGGCGAAACCGGCGGACGAGGCGGTGCCGGCGCCGGTGCCGCCGGTGGGGGCGGGGGCCGGGGCCGTCTTCTCCGGCTCGGCCGGGGGGGTCGGCGCGGGGGTGGACGGGCGGCCGCTCGGCTCGGGGGTCGCCCCGCCGTCCGCGGAACACTGCTCGCCGTCGATGCGGCAGCCCGTCGGGTCGCCGCTGCCGTTGACGACGAAGCCGACGGTGACCGACTTGCCCGGGGCCAGGCCCTCGCCGTCCCACTTGGGGGCCTTCACGGTGACGTGCCGGCCGCTCACGTCCGACTGGCCGTTCCAGAGGGAGCTGAGCGTGGCGCCCGCCGGGAGGTCGAACTCCAGCGTCCACGTCTTCTCCGGCGCACCGGTGTTGTTGGTGACGACGTACTGCGCGGAGTAACCGGTCGACCAGTCACTGGTCTTGGTGTACGCGGCGTTCACGCCGGCCGCGTTGGCGGTGCCGGTGAGCACGACCGCGCCGCCGGCCGCCACCGCCGCGGCCACCAGACCGCCTATCGCCTTGTTCCTGCCGCTGATCCTGCGCCGGTGCGTGCTCATGCGCGTGCCTGCCTTCACTGCTCACGGGGGGCCACAGAAGTTTGGGGACCTGTGGGACGAGGCAGCACGCTAGCGAGCCGGATTCGGACAATCCCCCTGATCGGGGCGGTGGTTGAAGACTTTATGGTGCGCTTAAGGAAGCGATCGGGATCGGTTAATGGTCAGGGCCGGCCGGCCCGGCCGACGGCGGCGCACCGCTCCCCGGTGCCCCCGGCCCGCCGGTTTCCGTCCGGCCAGCTGGAACCAGATCCGCACCTCCGTGCCGCCCAGCACCGAGGCGCCGATGCGGACGTCGCCGCCGGTGGACTCGGCGAGCCGGCGCACGATGTCCAGGCCCAGTCCGGTGGAGCCGGTGTGCCCGGAGCCCCGGCCGCGGGCCATGGCCGCCTCGGGGTCGGGTATGCCGGGGCCCGCGTCGGAGATCAGCACGATCACCGCGTCGTCGCTGGTGTGCACGTCGACCGCGAAGGCGGTGCCCTCCGGGGTGTGCCGGAAGACGTTGCCGAGCAGGGCGTCGAGCGCGGCTGCCAGGTCGGCGCGGGCCACGGGTATGCGCACCGGCCGCTCGACGCCGGCGACCCGCCACTTGCGGCCCTCGTCCTCGGCGAGCGCCGACCAGAACTCCATGCGCTCGCGCACCACTTCGGCCACGTCGCACCCGGCCACCGGGCCCGCCGGGGCGGTGTGCGGCTTGGCCTCCCGGGCCGTGCGGATGATGGTGTCCACCTCGCGCTCCAGCTGGGTGACGGCGGCCCGGGTCTGCTCGGCGGCCGGTGAGGCCCCGAGGGAGGCGGCGTTCAGCCGGAGGACGGTGAGCGGGGTGCGCAGCCGGTGCGAGAGGTCGGCGGCCAGCTCCCGCTCGTTGGCGAGGAGTTGCACCACCTGGTCGGCCATGGAGTTGAACGCCACCGCGGCCATGCGCAGTTCGGTCGGGCCCTCCTCCGGCACCCGCGTGCCCAGCCGGCCCTCGCCCAGCTCCTGCGCGCCCTCGGCGAGCAGCTGCGCGGGCCGCACCATGCGCACCCCGAGCCGGTCGGCCACCGCGACCGAGCCGACGATCAGCGCGATGCCGACGGCCGCGAGCACCGCCCAGGCCGTGCCGACGCCGTTGGTCACCTCGGACTCGGGGACGTACACCTCGACCACGGCGATCGCGCCGGTGCCGAGAGCGACCGGCTGCAGCAGGGTGGAACCGCCGGGCACGGGTGTGGTGGAGGCGCGGCCGAGTTTCCGCACGGCCTCGATGTCGCGGGCGGGGGCGTGCCGCCGGCCGATGTCCAGCGCGGCCCGGCCGCCGTCGGCGGGCAGGTGCACGGCCATCCCGGAGTCGGCGCCGGCCGAGGCCACCACCCGCTCCAGCTTGTCCCGGTCGGTGGTGATGGACAGCGCGGGCGCGACGGCGGCGGCCTCCCGTTCCGCGTTGGAGAAGGCGCGGTCGCGGGCCATCTCCTCGACGACCAGTCCGAGCGGCACGGCGAACGCGACCACGACCATCGTGGTGACCGCCAGGCAGACCTTGACCAGGGCCCATCTCATCGCTGCGCCTCCGCGTCCGCGGGGGGCTCCAGCTTCACGCCGACACCGCGCAGGGTGTGCAGGTAGCGCGGCCGGGCGGCCGTCTCCCCCAGTTTCCGGCGCAGCCAGGACAGATGGACGTCGATGGTCTGGTCGTCGCCGTAGGACTGCTGCCAGACCTCGGCGAGGAGTTCCCGGCGCGGGACGACGACACCGGGCCGGGCGGCCAGGAAGGCGAGCAGGTCGAACTCCCGGCGGGTGAGGTCGAGCCGGGCGCCGTCCAGTTCGGCCTGGCGGCGCAGCGGGTCGACGGTGAGCCCGCCGACGCGGACCGCGCACGAGGGCGGGGCCTCCACGCCGCCGGAGCGGGTCCGGCGCAGCACGGCCGCGATGCGCGCGGAGAGGTGCTCGACGGAGAACGGCTTGGTGAGGTAGTCGTCCGCCCCGGCGTTCAGCAGCCGGACGACCTCCGCCTCGTCGTCGCGGGCGGTGGCGATGATGACGGGCACGTCGGTGATGCCGCGGAGCATCTTCAGGGCCTCGGAGCCGTCCAGATCGGGCAGTCCCAGGTCCAGGATGACCACGTCGAAGCGGAAATGGGCGACCTCGCGCAGCGCCTCGAGTGCCGTGCCGACGCTGCGCACGGTGTGCGCGGCGTCGGTCAGATGCCGGATGAGCGCCGAGCGTACGAACTGGTCGTCCTCGACCACGAGCACACATGCCATGCGCCGCACCGTACGCCATGCGGGCGGCAACGGGCGGACGCCTGTGGACAACTCGGGGCGCGTGCGCTCGGCGGCGCCCTGAGGCAGTATGGCCGCGATGCGCAGAGGACTCGTACACGTACTGGCGTGGCTGCTCGCCACCGGAGCGGCGGTGACGCTGTCGTGGTGGGGCGTGCACACGGTGATGGCGGGCACCGCGTACGACCCGCCGCGCGCCCTGCCGGTCACGGCGGCCGAGGCGACCACGCAGCGCTCCAAGCCGCTGGATCCGCCGGCCGTCCGGGCGTCGCCGTCCACGCCTGCCGCCCCCTCCCCGTCCCCGTCCTCGTCGTCGTCGGGCCCGGCGTCCGAGGCGCCGGCGCCCTCCCCCTCGCGGACGCCGGCCCGCACCCCCAGCGCCTCCCCCACCGCCGCCGCCCCGGCCTCCGGCCAGGTCAAGTCCTACGACACCGACGGCGGACGGGCGGTGTTCGACCTGGGCGCCTCCGCCGCGACCCTCGTGTCGGCGACGCCGGGGACGGGCTGGTCGATGCAGGTGTGGAAGACGCAGAGCTGGATCCGGGTGGAGTTCAGCCGGGACGCGGACCGGGTGTCGGTGTTCTGCACGTGGCACGACGGGCCGCCGCGGGTGGAAGTGGTCACCTACTGACCCCCGGGTTCTCTCGCGGCCCCGGGCTGGCCCGGTCGGGTTCCCCCTAGTGGAACACCGAGGGCGGCGGCGCCGGGGAGGCCACCGCGTCCTCGTCCGTCACCGGGGCCGCGCCGCCGGTGAAGTCGGTGAGCGGCCTGCCGTGTTCGACCCGGGCGGGGTGCGGGTCGCAGGCGGCGCGGCGGGTGAGTTCGGCGAGCGGCAACGGCAGGTCGGAGGCGACCAGGATCGCGTTGCCGAAGCGCCTGCCGCGCAGCACCGCCGGGTCGGCGATCAGGGCGAGTTCGGCGAACCGGGCGGCGGCGGTGGCGATCTGGCCGCGCAGGTGGGCGAGCGGCGGGCCGTCGGCCACGTTGGCCGCGTACACCCCGGAGGGCTTCAGGGCACGCCGGACCTCGTCGAGGAACTCGGTGGAGGTGAGGTGGGCCGGGGTGCGGGCGCCGCCGAAGACGTCGGCGACGACCAGGTCCGCCCAGCCGTCCGGCACCTTGGCGAGTCCCTCGCGGGCGTCCGCCGAGCGCACCCGTATCCGCGCGTTCGGATCGAGCGGCAGCTCGCGGCGGACCAGCCGGACGAGGCTCGCGTCGCGTTCCACGACCTGCTGGGTGGAGCGGGGGCGGGTCGCGGCGACGTACCGGGCGAGGGTGAACGCGCCGCCGCCCAGGTGCACCGCGTGCACGGGCCTGCCGGGCGGGGCGGCGAGGTCGATGACGTGCCCGAGGCGGCGCTGGTACTCGAAGGAGAGGTACGCGGGGTCGTCCAGGTCGACGTGCGACTGGGGCGCCCCGTCGATCAGCAGCGTCCAGGCCCGGCCGCGGTCCGGGTCGGGCACGAGCTGCGCGAGCCCGCCGTCGACCGGTTCCTCGACGGCCGCGACGGCGGCCTGCCTGCGCCGCGTGTTCCTGGACCTGCCCATCCGTCCATTCTGGCAGCCGGCCCGGCCGCGCCCGTCACCGGCAGCTGTCGGCCGCCGCGATCAGCCGGGCCGCCTCCCCCAGGGCCCGGCGCAGCACCGCCGGGTCGGTGGCCAGGTCGGTCTCCCCGGGCGGCAGCAGCCAGTCGGAGCCCTCCACCGGCGGCACGGGGTCCAGCCGCAGCCCGCGCCCGTCCGTCTCGGTGCAGGTGCTGCCCGGCACGTCCCAGCCGGCCGCCGTGCCGGCCGGCACCACGAAGCCGAGGGTGCCGCGGCCGTCGTCGTGGAACACGGGCCCCACCGCCTCCGCGGCCCCGCGCCGCAGGATGTCGACCGCCTCCAGGCCCTGCCGGGCCGGCACGGTCACGAGGTCGCATCCCGTGCCCCCGCCCGTGCCCCCGCCCGCGGACGACGCCGAAGGCGGCGACGACGGCGACGACGGCGGTGACGAGGGTGACGGCGGTGACGAGGGTGACGTACAAGGTTCGTTGCTCTGGCTGGTCTCCATGCCGGCCTCCACACAGCCCTGTTGCGGTCCGCAGGGTTCAACGCGCGAGCGGGCCGACGGCTACGGCACAGGTGCGCGGCAAAGGATGGCACTTCATGGCAGATCGTGGAGGAGTTATCCGTTTTGTGGCCGAACTCCGCGTGGCGGCACCTTCACAGCGGGTACGTTCATGCCCGCCGGAACCAGGGCGTCGCACGGGCAACTCGTCCGTGATTCGCCCCGGATCCGGCATGGTTCGACGGTTCGCACGAGAGGACCCGGCCATGACGTCGTCCACGGCGGCCTCGTCACAGCCCGAACGGCCACCCCGGCCGAACCTCGCCTTCCGGCGGCTGCGCGGCCGGCGTTCACCGGCGGAGTTCGCGGCGCTGGTTCGGCGGGCCGCGCGCCAGATCGGCGAGCGGGTGAGCTGTGACGCGCGCTACATCGGCAGGGTCGAGGCGGGCGAGATCCGCTGCCCCAACTACGCGTACGAACGGGTGTTCCTGCACATGTTCCCTGGCCGCACGCTCACCGACCTCGGTTTCGCCCCCCGCTCGTCGGTCCGCGGACGCGCGGCCCGTACGGCGGCGGCTCCGGGCGGCGCGTCCGGCGCCGTCGAGACGCCGGGGACCGGCGAGCCGTACGGCACAAAGCCGGCCGGGACGGACCCGAGCGGCGCGGAGGCGAGCGGCGCGGAGCCGGCCGGGACCCGTCCGTCCGGAACGGAGCCGTCCGAGAGCCCGGGCGCACGGATCCCCCACCCCGGCCCCCCGCCGGACGCGTACGGCCCGCACGAACCGTCCGCGACAGACCCACGGAACCACGAGGAGAGCGACGTGCTGCGTCGCGCGTTCATGACCGGCGGGGGCGCCACCGTGGCCGCCGCCACGCTGGGCCCGCTGGGGCTCACCACCGGCGCCGCGGCGGCGGAAGGGCCGCCGCGGCGGGCCGGGGCGTCCGAGGCGGCCGCCCTGGAGGAGGCCGTGCGCCGCATCCGGCTGCTCGACGACCGGCACGGCGCGGACGGCCTCTACCGGCGCGCGGCGGCTCCGCTGCGCGCGGCCTACGCGCTGCTGGACGCCGGCACGACCCGGCAGGCCACCGCCGACCGGCTGCACGCGGGCGCCGGCGAACTTGCCGTCTCCGTGGGCTGGCTGGCCCACGACTCCGGCCGGTTCGACGACGCCCGCTCGCACTACGCGGAGGCGCTGGCCACCGCCCGCATGACCGGTGACGCCGGACTGGAGGCGCACGCCTTCTGCAACACCGCGTTCCTGGCCCGCGACGCGGGACGCCCCCGGGAGGCGGTCCGGGCCGCGCAGGCCGCCCAGCGCGCCGCCCGGCCCCTCGGCTCGCCCCGCCTGATGTCCCTGCTCGCGCTGCGCGAGGCGGGCGGCTGGGCGGCGCTCGCCGACCGCACCGGCTGCGAGCGGGCACTGGCGCGCGCGCACGCCCTGTTCGCGCGCGGCCGCGCGGACGCCGACCCCGAGTGGATGAGCTTCTACGGAGAGGCCGAACTGGAGGGCCTCGAGGCGCAGTGCTGGTCCGCGCTGGGCGACTGGCGGCGGGCCTCCCGGCACGCGCGGCGGGCGGCGCGGCTGCAGGATCCGCACTTCACCCGCAACATCGCGCTCTACACCGCGGAACTGGCCGACGACCTCGCCCGCGAGGGCCGTCCCGACGAGGCGGCCGAGGCGGGACTGCGGGTGCTGTCCCTGCTGGACCAGGTGCAGTCCTCGCGCATCCACTCCATGCTGGCGGGCACGGCCCGGGTGCTGCTGCCGCACCGGCGGGTGCCGGGGGTCTGCGCGTTCCTGGACCGGCACGCGTCCCTGCCGAGGACCGGAAGGTCGTAGCCCGCCCCCGAGACGGACGTCCACCGCGCCCCCGGGCCGGCGTGCCCGGCGTGACCGGCTGGGGACGCCGGGCCGTCAGCCGGCCAGATGGCCCACGTCGTTCCAGGTCTCGATGGCCGGCTCCCCGTACGCCCATCCCAGCACGGACAGGGACGTCGGGTTCAGCCGTATCCGGGCCGCGAAGTCCAGCGGCAGGCCCAGCCACCGCGCGCCGATGGACCGCAGGATGTGCCCGTGGGCGAAGACCAGCACGTCGCGGTCGGCGGAGCGGGCCCAGGACACCACCTCGTCCGCGCGGGCGGTGACCTCGGCGAGGGTCTCCCCCTGCGGGACCCCGTCCCGCCAGATCAGCCAGCCGGGCCGGACGGCACGTATCTCCTGCGGGGTCATGCCCTCGTACGCGCCGTAGTCCCACTCCATGAGGGTGTCCCACGGGGTGGCCCGGTCCCCGAACCCGGCCAGTTCGCACGTCTCGCGCGCGCGTGCCAGCGGGCTGGTGCGCACCTCCGCGCCCGGCAGTCCGTCCAGCGGAGCGCGCTGCAGCCGCTCCCCGAGCAGCTTGGCCCCGCGCCGGCCCTCCTCCAGCAGCGGCACGTCGGTCCTGCCGGTGTGCTTGCCGGACAGCGACCAGGCCGTCTGTCCGTGCCGGGCCAGCAGGATGCGCGGTGCCATGGGGAACCTCTCCGGAAGACGCGTGGATGCGGGTCCCTCCATCATCGCGCACCCCCCTGCGGGGCAACCCGGCGGGCGATCCCGGCGTCTTGCAGGGCTGAGCGCCCGACCGGAAGGACACGGGAGGCGTCACCGCAGCGGCCCTCCTGGGCGGCGCACGGAACACCGTAAAGTGACACGGTCGCCCGCCGGGCGGGCCGTACAGCAGAAGGGGGAGGGCGATCGGATGCCGCAGACCGAGACACCGGGCACCGAGGCGGTCCCGCGATCCCGGCTGCGCTGGTGGACCGAGCTGCCGCTGATCCTGCTGGTCTACGGCTGCTACTCGGCCGGCCGGCTCCTGGCGCGCGGCGACGTCGGCAGCGCCGTCGACCACGGCCTGGCGATCCTGCGCGTCGAGAAGGCGCTGCGCCTGAACGCCGAGCACCCGCTGAACCGGCTGTTCACGCGGGAACCCTGGATCGGCGTGCCGGCCGACTTCTGGTACGCCTCGCTGCACTACCTCGTCACGCCCGCCGTGCTGGTCTGGCTGTTCCGCGCGCGCGCCCGGCACTACCGCGCGGCCCGCACCTGGCTGATGACGTCCACGTTCATCGGCCTGGTCGGCTTCACGCTGCTGCCGACCTGCCCGCCCCGCCTGCTCTCCGCCGGCCACGGCTTCGTGGACACGATGGCCCACTACAGCGCGTACGGCTGGTGGGGCGGCGAGGCCAGCGCCCCGCGCGGCATGGGCGGCATGACCAACCAGTACGCGGCGATGCCGAGCCTGCACGTGGGCTGGGCGCTGTGGTGCGGTGTGATGGTGTGGCGGCACGGAGGCACGCGCCCGGCCAAGGCGTTCGGCGTCGCCTACCCGCTGCTGACCGCGATCGTGGTCATGGGCACGGCCAACCACTACTTCCTGGACGCGGCCGCGGGCGCCGCCGTGATGGGCGTCGGCCTGCTGCTGGCGCCGCGCGTGATGCGGGCCGCGGACCTCGCGCGGGCCCGTCTGGCGCGGCCCGTCGCACCGGTCGCGGGCGGTGCCGTTTCCCCGATTGTCAGTGCCGGATGCCAGACTTCCGCGGGTGAGCGAATTCCACGGCAGCGCGCGTCGCAGTTCGACCCCGTCGCCGGACCGGACGCCTCCCCCACCGACGCGGGCGAGGGGGCTCCGGCACCGGCTCGCTGAGCTGCGCGGTCCCGAGGTGCCGGCCAAGCCCCTGGACGCGCGCGCCCTCGCGGCGCTCGCCGCCAACCCGGGGTGCGCCCGGCGGGCGATCCTGGACGGCGCCGGGGTGGACAAGGCCCGGCTGGCGACCGCGCTGGGCGCGCCGTCCGGCTTCGGGCAGTCGCAGTTCGCGCTGACCCGGGGCAACGCGTTCGAGGCGCGGGTGAAGGCGGACGGCGGCGCGGAGCTGCTGCGGCTGGCGCACGCCCGCCTCGACCCGGGCGCCGAACCGCCCGCCGCGGCGGCCGTACCCGACCTGAGCGCGCACGGCCCGGAAGGGCGCACCGCCCGTACGGCGCTGGCGCTGCGCGAGGCCACGCGGGCCGGCGGCTGGACGCTGCTGGACCACCCGATGCTCGCCCTGGACGTGGCGGGGTCGCTCGCCTTCCTCGAGCCGGACGCGGTGGTGGTGCACCCGGACGGGAGCTGGTCGGTGGTGGAGATCAAGTCCTTCCCGATGGTGGACGGTTCCGCGGACCCGGCGAAGGTGGGCGCGGCGGCCCGCCAGGCGGCGGTGTACGTGCTGGCCCTGGAGGAGGTCGCCGCCCGGCTCGGCGCGGAGCCTGGAGAGCGCGCCGACGGCGGCCCGGCCCCGCGGGTGCGCGACCGGGTGCTGCTGGTGTGCCCGAAGGACTTCTCCAACCTGCCCACGGGCTCCGCCGTGGACGTCCGCAAGCAGCGTGCGGTCACCGCGCGGCAGCTGGCCCGGCTGACCCGCGTCGAGGAGATCGCAGGCGCGCTGCCCGAAGGCACGTGCTTCGCGCCCGACCGGCCCGCCGAGGAGCTGACGGCCGCCGTGGACGCGGTGCCGGCGACGTACGCGCCCGACTGCCTGTCCGCCTGCGAACTGGCCTTCCACTGCCGGGAACGCTCCCGCGCGGCCGGCGCCGTCACCCGCCTCGGCCGGCCCCTGCGGGCCGAACTGGGGGGCCTCGACACGGTGGCGGACGTCCTCGCGGCGGCCCGCGGCGAGGCCGGCGACCCGGACGACCCGGCGGTGGCCGCCCTGCGCCGGGCGGCGGCCCTGCGCGCCGAGGCCCTCGGGGCGGCCGGTCGGGCCGCGGCGGCACGCGCCCAGGCACCGGCCGGGGAGGCGCTCGCGTGTCGCTGATCACCACCCTCGCCCGGCTGGAAGCCGTCGAATCGGGCCGGGCGCAGCCCGCCGCGACCGTGCGGCACCGGCATCTGTCCGACCGCCCGCTGGTGTTCGTGCCGCTCACCACGGCCGGTGAGACCGGCGCCCCGCTCGGCGCGCTGGTCGGCGCCGACCGGGACGCGCCGCGGCTGCTGGTCGTCCCGCAGCCCCGCGACCGCGAGCTGCGCTTCCAGTTCCTCGCCGACCTGGCCGACGTCGTGCTGCCGCACATCGACGCCCATGCGCGGTCCGTGGAGGCGGCCGAGCGCACAGAGACGGACCCGGAGACCGGCAAGCGGGTCAAGGTCGAGGTCGAGCTGTGCGCGGACGCGCCCCAGCTGATCGTGCCGAGCCGTGCGGGTGTGGAGTTCGTCCGGCTCCTCGGGCGTTCGATGCGCTTCCGGCGCACCGCCGAGCAGGACCCCGACGCGCCCTACCCGGCGCCGCCCCGGGTGCCGCTGCTCGGCCGCTGGCTCACCCACTACGGCGAGCGGGCCCGGGTGCCCGGCTCCTCGCTACTGCTCGCCCTCACCGACGTGCTGGCCCGGCACTGGGCGACCGGCCAGTCCGGCCTGGAGGACCAGCACCTGGGCGCGCTGCTCGCCTGGATCGACCCGCCGCGGGGGACGAGCGGCGCACAGGCCGCGCGCCGGGCCGAGCTGGAGCGGGACGCCGACGGGCAGTTGCTGTGCCCGCCGGCCGGACCCGCGACCGACCCGGCGTTCGACAACAAGCTGCTGGCCCCGGCGATCGAACGCTACGACCGGGCGCGCACCGCGCTGGCCGCCGCCGAGGACCCGCTGGAGGCCGACGACCGGCTGGCCGCGCTCGGCGCGGCCGAACGGGACGTCCGCGCGCTGGTCGAGAGCCGGGTCCGGCCCACGTGGGACGCGGTGTGGCGGGGCCTGGACCTGCTGCGGGCGCTGCCGGAGGGCGCGCACGTCGAGGAGCGCTGGACCCGGGACCGCTGGTCGTTCACCGGGCACCGGGACCGGGTGCTGGCCGGCGAGCCCCCGCAGCCGCGCCGGGACGACGCGGTGACGGCGGCGAACAAGCTGGCCACGCGCGAGCGGGAGCAGGCACGCCTTCAGGCGCAGGAGGCGCTGGACGATCCGCTGGTGATGGCGGAGCGGCGGCTGGCCGGGGAGGCGTTCGCGGGCGAGGTCACCGACGTCGTCATGGCGTACGGCGAGGGGAAGCGGCCGAGCCCGCGTCCGCTGGTGACGGTCCGCACCGAGGACCGGCCGCATCTCGGGGAGCGGACGCGGGTGTACCGCTCGCTGGGCGGCCGGCCGCAGTCGGCGGAGTTCGTCGGCCAGGAGGCCGACGGGGCGCTGGTGCTGCGCATCCTGGACAAGATGGGCCGCGGCAAGGAGCCCGAGCCGGGGTCGGTGTCGGAGAAGGGCGACCGGGTCTGCTTCACCCTCTTCGAGCACGAGCAGCGCGGCGGCGCGAAGCTGCCCGACCCGGAGCAGACGCCGTGGACGCACGGCGGCCCGCCGGGCGAGCCCGTGCCGGAAGCCCCCGACACCGTGACCGAGGAGGACGTGCTGTGACGGCCGTCGACTTCGACCCCGCGGCCGCGGCCGCGCGCGCCACCGACGCGATCCTGCACGACACCCTGCACGGCGCCGAGCGGGGCGTGGTGGTGGACTCCCCGCCCGGCGCCGGCAAGTCCACGCTGGTGGTCCGCGCCGCCCTGGAACTGGCCGACGCGGGCCGCCCGCTGATGGTGGTGGCCCAGACGAACGCCCAGGTGGACGATCTCGTGCTGCGCCTCGCGGAGAAGAACCCCGATCTGCCGGTCGGCCGCCTGCACAGCAGTGACAGCGACCCGTACGACAAGGCGCTGGACGCCCTGCCGAACGTGCGTGCGTCCGCGAAGGCCGCCGACCTGAACGGGCTTGCGGTGGTCCTGTCCACGGCCGCGAAGTGGGCGCACGTGAAGGTGGACGAGCCGTGGCGGCACGCGATCGTGGACGAGGCGTACCAGATGCGCTCGGACTCCCTGCTCGCCGTGGCCGGCCTGTTCGAGCGGGCGCTGTTCGTGGGCGATCCGGGGCAGCTCGACCCGTTCGCGATCGTCGGCAGCGAGCAGTGGGCGGGGCTGTCGTACGACCCCTCGGCCTCGGCCGTGAGCACCCTCCTGGCGCACAACCCGGGCCTCCCCCAGCACCGGCTGCCGGTCTCCTGGCGCCTGCCTGCCTCCGCGGCCCCGCTGGTCTCGGACGCCTTCTACCCGTACACGCCGTTCCGCAGCGGCACGGACCACGGCGACCGCCGCCTCACCTTCGCGGTCCCCTCCGACGGCTCCGGGCCCGACCGGGTGATCGACGAGGCCGCCGAGTCCGGCTGGGGTCTGCTGGAGCTGCCCGCCCGGCACACCCCGCGCACGGACCCGGAGGCGGTGCGCGCCGTCGCCACCGTGGTCCGGCGCCTGCTGGACCGCGGCGGAGCGGCCGTCTCCGAACGGGCGCCTCAGCGTCCCGCGCCCCTCACCGCGGACCGCATCGCCGTGGGCACCGCGCACCGCGACCAGGCGGCGGCCATCCGCGCGGCCCTGGCGGAGCTGGGCGTGCCGGACGTGACGGTCGACACCGCCAACCGCCTCCAGGGCCGCGAGTACGACGTCACGGTCGTGCTGCACCCCCTCTCCGGCCGCCCCGACGCCACCGCCTTCCACCTGGAGACCGGCCGCCTGTGCGTCCTGGCCTCCCGCCACCGCCACGCCTGCATCGTCGTCAGCCGGGCCGGGGTGACCGACCTCCTGGACGCGTACCCGTCCACCGAGCCGGTCCAGCTGGGCACGCTGGTGAAGTTCCCGGACGGCTGGGAGGCGATGATGGCGACGTGGGCCCACTGGTCCGCCCACCGGGTGGTGTGGCGGCGCCCAGACTGAGCACGCGGCCGACGGCGGCGCGACGCCGTCCGGGCCCGCCCCTTGCGGTCGCGCGGGACAATGGACGGTGGCCCACCCGAAGGCGGTGCCGAGCGGACCGTACGAGGAGGAGAGAAGACATGGCGGAGCCCAGGCCGCGTCGTGACGAACCGCGGCTACGCCCCGCGCCCCTGCTGTTCGAGCCCGCGGAGGCGGTCGCCGATCCCGAGCACTTCTTCGATCTGGAGTCGATCGAGGATCCGCGGGAGCTGCTGGCGCGGGCGACGGAGCTGACCCAGGCGTTCCGCGCGGCTGCCGACCGGGCGCTGGAGTTCCAGGCCCTCGCGGCGGCCCAGCTCGCCGACCCGCGCCGGTTCGACCGGCTCACCCCCGCGGACATCGCCGAGCGGGCGGAGTGGACCGAGGACTACGCGAAGAAGATGGTCGAGTTCGGGCGGGACCTGATGCGCGGGGAGGGCGAGGGGCGCACGTCCGCCGGTCCCGTGTGACCGGTCCCCGCCGTCCCGTCCCACCCCCACGGCATATGCCAGGCGGGCAAGATACTCCTCCCGTCCCGCTCCTGTCCCGAATTCTGGCGACTCCACGGAGAGGGGCGCTCACGGACGGTATCTGTGGATGTCATGAGCAGCGCATCGAACGTCACCCGAGCCCGTTCCGAGGGCGCCGCCTGGCTCGCCTCGGCAGGAACGTATCCGCGCAGCACCCTGGCCCTGTGGGAGGAGCGCCCGGACGCCCCGGTCGTCCTGTCCTGCGGGACCGTCTTCGACGTGGTCAGCGCACCGGCGGTCTTCGGGCGCCGGATGCTGGACCGACTGTGGGAGGAAGGGCCGGGATCGGGGCCCGTCGCGGTGTTCCGGGGCCGGACGCTGCTGTTCGCCGCCCCGGGCACGGCCCAGCGTCTGCCCTCGCTGCTGGCCTGGGAGGAGTGGGGGTCGCACCGGGCCGAAGCGGTGCCCCCGCTGCTCTGCCACGGCACGGGGGACGCGGTGACCGTACCGGCGCCGGGCGCGGACGACGCCCCCGGCGCCTCCCGCTGGCTGGTCGCCCCCGACACGCTGCGCCCCTGGCTGCCCGGCCCCGAGGTCCTGCTCTGGGCGGCCGTGCGGGCCGCCCGGACGGCGGTGCGGATATCGATTTTTCCTCCCGCCGACCAGGATGCTAAGGTCTACGACGTCAGCAGGCGCCGCTAGCTCAGTTGGTTAGAGCAGCTGACTCTTAATCAGCGGGTCCGGGGTTCGAGTCCCTGGCGGCGCACCATGACGAAGGCGAGCCCTTGTCGCGAAAGCGGCGAGGGCTCGCCTTCGTCATGCGCGCACGTCGGCTGTGCACGCCCTCGCCCCTCTGCCTCACCGCAGCCGTGACGCTCCCCGCAGCACCGGACACCGCCCTCCGCCGACACCTCCCTCAGGTCGCCCCCGTTCCCGGCGGAGCGGGTACGTCGCCCGCGTCCCGACAATCCGGCATCCCCGGCCCCTGCCCTCTGCGACCCGCGACGAAGCCCCCCAACCGGGGAAGCCCGCCCGCCGGGCCCCCGAGCCGACCGCACCCCATCGGGTCGCCCCCGCCGTCGGCAGGGCAGGTGCACCGCCCAGAGTTCGCCCGCGTCCCCCAGCCCCGGCACCCTCGGACACCGCCCGCCGCGTCCCCCAGCGAAAAGCCGCCCCACCGGGGAAGCCGTCCACCGCACGCCGCCGGGCCAGCGGGCCCCGCCGCCCCCCATCGGTCGCCCCCGTTCCCGGCGGGCTCGGGTACGCCGCCCCCGTCCCGACGATCCGGCACCCCGGCGACCCCGGCCCCCGCCCTCTGCGACCCGCGATCAAGCCCCCAACCGGGGAAGCCCGCCCGCCGGACACCTCACGCCGCTGACCCCGCGAGCCGACCGCACCCCATCGGGTCCCCCCGCCGTCAGCAGGGCAGGTGCACCGCCCGGAGTCGCCCGCGTCCCCCAGGCCCGGCACCCTCGGACACCGCCCGCCGCGTCCCCCCAGCGAAAAGCCGCCCCACCGCACGCCGCCGGGCCAGCGGGCCCCGCCGCCCACACCTCCCTCAGGTCGCCCCCGTTCCCGGCGGGGCGGATGCACCGGGCGGGGTCCGCCCACCCCGGCACCCCCTGCGACCCGCGACGAGGAGCCGTCCCACCGGGGGAGCCCGTCGCCCGACCCGCCCCGCGCCGCCCACACCCCCATCCCGGCGGACCCGGGTGGGCCGTCCCCGTCCCTACGAACCGGCACCCCCGGCACCCCCGGCATTCCCGGCCCCCGCCCTCTACGCCCCGCGACTAAGCCCCCCAACCGGGGAAGCCCACCCGCGCCCGCCCCGGCCGGGCCGCTCGCAGCTCCGTCGGGGCGCTTTCCGGTCGGCGGATCAGCCGAGGGGCCCCGGGGTGATCTTCACCGTCCACGCCCCCGACGCCGTCCGGTCCTCGACCTCCACCTTCACGCCCGCCCCGGGCACGGTGAAGCGCTCCCCGAGGGAGACCGGAGCGTCGGCGAGGGGCGGGTAGACCGACTCCTCCCAGCAGGCCTCGGTGCGCGGATGGGCGTCCACCACCTGGATCGGGCCGCCGCCGGACTCGGCGCCGCTGTGGACCCGGTAGACCAGGATCCCCTGCCGGCAGGACGCGTGGTCGCTGCCGGCCGCGCCGCGCGCCTCGAAGGCCAGCGCGCTGTCCGGGCCGGTGCGCACCACGGCCAGTTTGACCCCGTGGCCGAGGCCGAAGGCGGGGGCGCCGCCCGCCCCCCGGACCGGGACGCCCGGCCCGGCGGCGAGGGGTTCCAGGGTGAGCCGGGTCGGCCCGGCGCCGCGCACGCACACCACCTGGCGGGGATCCAGCCAGCCGAGCCGCCACTTGTGCCAGGCGAACAGGTCCGGCGCCAGCCCGAACTGGCTGCCCATCAGGTCCCAGTCCCCGACGTAGGTGTCCCAGTCGCCCTTGCCGTCGACCGGGCGGTGGTAGAGGTCGGGGAGGTCGAAGACATGTCCGGTCTCGTGGGCGAGGACGAGACGGTCCGGCGGGTGGTTCTCGAACACCGTGACGACCCGGCGCACACCGACGCCGTCCACCCGCAGGGGCGCGTCGAGGTTGACGACCTTCGTGGCGTCGGAGTCGACGCCGGGCGCGTCCGGGTCGGCTACCAGGTACACGACCTGGTAGCGGGAGAAGTCGACCTGCCGGTCGGCCACGGCGAACGCGTCCCGCAGATAGGCGGCCCGGTTCTCGGCGCTCCAGTCCCGCCTCATGGCGTAGGCCGTCGAGGGGCGCGGCATGCGCAGCCAATGCGGCACCGGATGCGGGTTCAGGGCGAACCTGCCGTAGGAGGCCTGCGCGAAGAAGCGGCTGGTGGCCGGGAAGTGGTCGGCGGCCAGCTGGGCGGGGGTGGTCCGCGGGACGGCGTCCGGGAAGGAGAGGAAGACCAGCACCGCGTCGAGCGTGCCGACGGGCCGGGTGTAGGCGGGGTTCCAGGAGTCCACGCCCTCGGAGTGGTGGGCCGCCGTCCGGTGCAGGGCACAGGGGGCCGGCGAGAAGGGCTCGGCGACCGAGGAGCCGGTGAGGATCGAGGTCGCGGCGAGCGCCGACATCGTGGTGACCACGGCGGCGGTGCTGCGCAGCTTGGGCACGGACATGACCTCCGGATGCGGTTCGGGGACCCGCACCCAGATTGATGGCATTCGTCATGTTCTGCCCTGTTCACCTGCACCAGAAGGGTGAATGCGCCCCTCGTGAGCGCCGGCGCGCTCCGGCGCTCGCCACCAGGAACACTCACGGAACGTCACAACCTGTCAGGCGGGCGAAGAACCCGTCCAGGACCGGGCAGAAACGATCTGTCAGAAACCGTGTTCCGTCCGGGACACTGGGAAGCGGCTGGAAGGGCCCGGGGCCAGCCTCTATGATCGGCACACTTTCCGGCACGGACAGCGATCGAGTGCACTGCGGGAGCGAGCGGTGAGCGGAACGTCCGAAGGGCCGACGCCCGCGGCAGACCTCGACCGGTCAGCCGTCACAGACAGTGATCACACCACCTACCACCATGTCTTCGCGACCGCCCCGCTCTCCATGGCCGTCGTGGACGGCGCGGGACTCGTCGTCAGCGCCAACGCCGCGCTCGGCGAGCTGCTCGGCGCGGATCCGGAGGCGCTCACCGGGCGGGTCGCCGCCGATCTGGTGGAGCTGGCCTCGGACGCCCGCAGCCGGTACGCGTACCAGGAGGTGCTGCGCGGCCGGCAGGCCCGCCTGCGCTGCACCCGCCGGCTCAAGCACCCCGAGGGGCACTCGGTGTGGGTGCAGATCACCGTCGCACCGCTGACCGGCGGCCGCCCCGGTGTGCTGATGTCGGTCACCGACATCAGCGCCCGCCGCGAACTCCAGGCCCGGCTGCGGCACTTGCAGATGCACGACCCGGTGTCCCGGCTGCCCAACCGCACGCTGTTCTTCGAGCGGCTGACGGCCGCGCTGGAGGCGCAGTCGTACGAGCTGGGCGGCACCGGCCGGATCGGCCTGTGCTACCTGGACCTCGACGGGTTCAAGGCCGTCAACGACACCCTCGGCCACCGCGTCGGCGACCGGCTCCTCGCGGCCGTCGCCGAACGCCTCACCCGGGTCGCCGACGAGGCCGGCTACGCGCGCGCCGCGACTCCCCTGGTGGCCCGGCTCGGTGGCGACGAGTTCGCCCTGCTGGTCGAGGACTCCACCGGCACCGAACAGCTCGCCGATCTCGCCGAGTCGGCGCTGAAGGCGCTCCAGGAGCCGTTCGACCTGGCCGGCCAGCGGCTGTCGTTGACCGCGTCCATCGGTGTCGTCGAGCGGCATGCGAGCGGCACGACCGCGACCGGCCTGATGCAGGCGGCCGACACGACCCTGTACTGGGCGAAGGCCGACGGCAAGGGCCGCTGGACGCTGTTCGACCCCGAGCGCAACGCGCACCGCATGACCCGCCAGGCGCTGTCCTCCACCCTGCGCCCCGCCATCGAGCGCGGTGAGTTCGCCCTGGAGTACCAGCCACTGGTCGGCATGGAGGACGGACGGCTCAGCGGGGTCGAGGCGCTGATCCGCTGGAACCACCCGCAGTTCGGCACGTTGACGCCGAATCGGTTCATCGGGCTGGCGGAGGAGGACGGTTCGATCGTGCCGCTCGGCCGCTGGGCGCTGAACACCGCCTGCCGGCAGGCCCGCCGCTGGCAGCTCGACCGCCCCGGCGAGCCGCCGATCTTCGTCAGCGTGAACGTGGCCGTGCGGCAGGTGTGGGACTCCGACCTGGTGGCGGACGTGGCGGAGATCCTCGCCGAGACCGGCCTGGCCCCGCATCTGCTCCAGCTGGAGCTGACCGAGTCCGCCGTGATGGGTTCGGCGGGCCGCCCGCTGCAGGCCCTGCAGGCCCTCAGCGACATGGGCGTGCGCATCGCCATCGACGACTTCGGCACCGGCTACTCCAACCTCGCCTACCTCAGCCGCCTGCCGGTGTCGGTCCTGAAGCTGGACGGCTCCTTCGTACGCGGCTTCCAGTACGAGGCCGACGCGAAGGCGGACGCGCCCAACCCCGCCGACGAGGTCATCGTGGAGGCGATGATCCAGCTCGCCCACCGCCTGGGGCTGACGGTCACCGCCGAGTGCGTGGAGACCGCCGCGCAGGCCGTCCGGCTGCGCCGCATCGGCTGCGACACCGGGCAGGGCTGGCTGTACTCGCGCCCGGTGCCGCCGGGCCGCATCTCCGAGCTGCTGGGGGCGCGTACCTACGCGGTCGGCAACCCGTAGGCGTCCGCGATCAGTTCGTAGGAGCGCAGGCGCAGTTCGCCGCGGTGGGCGTGGGAGGTGATCATCAGCTCGTCGGCGCCGGTGCGCTTGTGCAGGCCGTCCAGGCCGGCGCGGACCTCGTCGGCGGTGCCGTGCACGATGTCGGCCGTCCAGGAGGCGGCGAACTCCTCCTCCATCGGGCTGAACTCGTGCCGCGCGGCCTCCTCCGGGTCGGGGAACAGGCCGGGGCGTCCGGTGCGCAGCCGGATCATGTTCAGCGCCATCGCCCGGGTCTGCCGGCGGGCCTCCCGTTCGTCGTCCGTGGCGAGAGCGGACACCCCGATCAGGGCGTACGGCTCGGCGAGGACGGCGGAGGGGCGGAAGGTCTGCCGGTACAGGTCCAGGGCCGGGACGGTGTTCCGCGCGGAGAAGTGGTGCGCGAAGGCGAACGGCAGGCCCAGCATGCCGGCCAGGCGGGCGCTGAATCCGGAGGAGCCGAGCAGCCAGATCGGCGGGCGGTGCGGGGACTGCACGCCGCCCGGGGCGGTGCCCTGGACGGGGCCCGGGATGGCGTGGATGCGGCGGTAGGGGTGGCCGTCGGGGAAGTCGTCGTCCAGGAAGCGGGTCAGTTCGGCGAGCTGCTGCGGGAACTCGTCGGCGCCCTCGTCGAGGGTGTCGGTGCGGCGCAGGGCCGCGGCCGTGGCGCCGTCCGTGCCCGGAGCCCGGCCCAGGCCCAGGTCGATCCGCCCCGGCGCCATCGCCTCCAGCGTGCCGAACTGCTCGGCGATCACCAGCGGGGCGTGGTTGGGCAGCATGACGCCGCCCGAGCCGAGCCGGATGCGGTCGGTGTGGGCGGCGAGGTGGGCGAGGATCACGGCGGGCGAGGAGGAGGCCACGCCGGGCATGGAATGGTGCTCGGCGACCCAGTACCGGTGGAAGCCGCGGGACTCCGTGAACCGGGCGAGGGCGACGCTGGTGCGCAGGGCGTCGGTGGCGGTGCTGCCCGCGCCGACGGTCACCAGGTCCAGCACGGACAGGGGGACGGGGGCGGACCCGCGCGTCGTGCCCCGGATCTCGTCTGCCTCGGCTGCGGACACGGTCTGGGCCTCCTGTGTGTGGCGTGCGCTCTTCGCCGGGCCACAACAGGAGGCTGTCCCCGCTTATTCCGCGGGCGGGCCGGGAGGTCCCCGACCCGGCGCCCGGGGCCTACGCCTGCACCAGCGGCTCCCTGGTGAACAGCGTCCCCAGCACCGGCGCGTTCACCCTGCGGTCCGCCAGCCTGAGCCCCTCCCACACCGTGACCTGGTGGGCGGTGAGCACCGGCTTGGACAGCGCCTTCTCCAGCATCGGCAGGTGAGCGGCGGTGTGCAGCGCCGTGTCCGGCAGCACCACGGCCTGCGCGCCGGGGGCGTCCGCCGCCCGCGCCAGCGCCAGCACCTCCTCCTCCCCCCACGCCGCGGCCTGCGCCGCCGTGGCGGTCCCCGCGGACCGCACCCCGGTCACCTCCAGTCCGCCGGCCCGCAGGAAATCGGCGAACCGTCCGGTGACCTCCTCCGGGCAGGCGGCCCCGACGGCGACCCGCCGCACGCCGATCTCCCGGGCCGCGTGCACGAACGCGAAGGACGTCGAGGAGGCCGGCATGCCGGCCAGCCGGGCCAGGGTCCGCACCTGCTCCTGGGCGCCCTCCCAGCCGTGCGGGGAACCGGTGCAGGTGCTCGCCCACACGACCGTCTCGGCACCGGCCAGCCGCAGCCTCTCCACACCCTCGGCGAGCCGCTCGGCGGACCCGCTCCCGAGCGGGGCGCCGGCCCGGTACGCGTCCTCGCCGGCGTCCGTGCGCACCAGGTCCACCCGGATGTCGCTGCCCAGGAGCTGCTCGATGCGCGGGTAGTCGTCCTCGGCGAAGTGGCCCGGGTGGAGGATTCCGAGAGCGGTCATGTCCAGCCTTCCTGCTGTCGTTCGGGCGGTACGAGCCGTGTGCGGGCGGCACGTCCGGCAGCTCAGCACGGCTCGACGGCCGGGTACCCGTTCGGCGCGCCGCCGCCCCCACCGTGCCACCGGCCGGCGCCGGGGAGGCCGCGGCCCGCCGGACGCCCGGCCCCGCTCCGGGCCCGCTCCGGGCCCGCTCCGGCCGGCGCGGGGCGCGGACGTCTCCGCCCTTTCGTGCCGGCGCCGTCGGCGTGCCGGGACGGGAAGCGGCCAACGGGACGCCGGTACGCCCGTGTTGACGAAGGCGGGCCGGGGTGCGAGCGTGGTCCGTCCGAGCCCGCCGGACGCCGGGAGCCGCCGCGCATGACGCCGACCGTCCTCGTCCTCGACGCCGAGCCGCCGCCCCGGCTCGGCCGTCTCACCGGCCGTGCCCGGATCGTGCGGACGGACGCCGCGCACCTCGCCGCGCGGCTGCCGGAGGCGGACGTGCTGCTCGTCTGGGACTTCACCTCCCAGGCGGTGCGCGCGGCCTGGCCCGGCGACGGGCCCCGGCCCCGCTGGGTGCACACCGCGAGCGCGGGCGTGGACCACCTGCTGTGCCCGGAACTGGTCGCGTCCGACACGGTGGTCACCAACGCGCGCGGCGTCTTCGAGCAGCCGGTCGCCGAGTACGTGGCGGCGCTCGTGCTGGCCGTCGCCAAGGACCTGCCGCGCACCCTGGACCTCCAGCGGGAGCGGACCTGGCGGCACCGGGAGGGCCGGCGGGTGGCGGGCACGCGCGCCTGCGTGGTCGGCTCGGGCCCGATCGGCCGCGCGACCGCCCGCACGCTGAAGGCCCTCGGGGTCACGACGGCGCTGGTCGGGCGGGTGCCGCGGACCGGGGTGCACGGTCCGGCCGATCTGGACCGGCTGCTGTCCCGCGCGGACTGGGTGATCGCGGCGGCTCCGCTGACCGGGCAGACGTACGGCATGTTCGACACGCACCGCTTCGACGTGATGCAGCCGTCGGCGTTCTTCGTGAACGTCGGCCGCGGCGGGCTGGTCGACGAGGACGCCCTCGCGCGGGCGCTGACCCGGCGCTGGATCGCGGGCGCGGCCCTGGACGTGTTCACCGCCGAACCGCTGCCCGCGGACAGCCCGTTGTGGGGGCTGCCGGGGCTGATCGTGTCCCCGCACATGAGCGGGGACACCGTCGGCCGGTGGGACGAACTGGGCGAGCAGTTCGTCGCGCTGTACGAGCGGTGGGCGGCCGGCAGGTCCCTGCGGAACGTCGTCGACAAGGCACTCGGTTACGTGCCGGGCCACTGAGGCCTCCCCGTGCCGGCGCCCGCGCGCCACAGCCGGCGCGCGCCACAGCCGTCCGCGCCCCGGCGCGGTCGCGCGAACACGCCGGGTGAGGGGCGTGCGCGGGCGGGAAACAGCAGGCAGGCCGGCCGTTTCTTGCCCCAGGCACATGCCAGGGGACCTCCGGCCCAGTGGGGCACGCCGGAGAGCGCCGCCGCCGAACTTCCCGAGCTCCCCTCCCCGGGACCCGTCCGGCGGCTATCGTGGAGACGATCCGCTGACCTGGATCGCGGCCGAGGGGGACCTGCATGAAGATCGAGCCGACCGCCCCGTACCACTCCGCCCAGGACGCGCTGCGCATCCTGGAGACCGTGGCCCGGCACTCCGCCGGCCTGACCGACACCGAGCTGGCCCGCCGCACCGGCCTCGGTCCCGAACGCCTCACCGCGCTGCTGCGCATGCTGCGCCGCGAGGGCTACGTCGAGCAGATCGGCGAGGGGGCGTACGTGACCGGTGACACCCTGCGCCGGCTCACCTCGGCGCACGACCACGAGCGGGCCCTGCGCGACAAGCTGCAGCGCACCCTGTGCCGGCTGCGCGACCAGGTCGGCGCGGCCGTCTACATCAGCCGGTACGTGGACGGCGAGGTCCGGGTCACCCAGTACGCCGACGGGCCCGCCACCCCGGCGGTCAACGAGTGGGTGGACTTCCGCTGCTCCGCCCACGCCACCGCCGTCGGAAAGAGCCTGCTGACCCAGCTCGACCACAACGCCCGGCGCGACCACCTGGCCCGGCACAAGATGGCCCGCCTCACCTCGCGCACCATCACCAGCGACAAGCTGCTGCTGTCCCGGCTGGAGTCCCAGCCGCCGACGGTGCCGGTGCTCGACCTGCAGGAGTACGCGGTCGGCACGGTCTGCGCGGCCGTGCCGATCACCGCGGGCTCGTCGGTGGGCTGCCTGGCCCTCTCGCTGCCCGTGAAGGACGCGCACCGGCTCAAGCGAGCGGCGCAGGCCCTGAACCGCAACGCGGCGCCGGTCCTGCTCTCGCTGACGCTCTAGCGCGCCCGGTGGTCCTGAGCACCCCCTCGGACCAGGTACTATTTTCTGCGTCGCCCACCGCGGGAACCGCGGTCGGCGGGAGTCATGCGCCGCTAGCTCAGTTGGTTAGAGCAGCTGACTCTTAATCAGCGGGTCCGGGGTTCGAGTCCCTGGCGGCGCACGTCATCGAAGGGCCCCTCGTGGTACGGGGGGCCCTTCGGCGTCCCCGGGCTCGCGGGCGTGGCGGCGACCTGTCCGGCCGGCTCCGCCGTCGGCCTCAGGGGAGGCTCCGTTTCCTGGACCTGCCCGGACGGGGACTAGAACGTGACGTCCGAGCAGGCGTAGAACGCGTTGCCCGTGTCGGCGATCGTCCACACCGCGAGGATGACGTGGTGACCGCTCAGCCCGGTGGGCAGAGTGCCGCTGTGGCTGAGGGTGGCCGGCGGGCGCTGGCCGTTGTACGGCACGGTCAGGAACGGGGTGAGGTTGAGGTCCGAGCGGGCGAGGGCGTGGTCCTGGTTCCAGCCCGGCTTGGTGACGTAGTACCGGAAGTCGGTCGTGGCGTGCATGGCGGTGAACTGCCAGCGGAACGTGTACGACTGACCACCGGTCACCTTGGTGGTGGGCCAGGCCGCGCCCGACGGCGTCCGCGGCGCGCTGAGCTGGGCGAACTGTCCCAGGCCGGCGTTGCAGATCTGGCCGTCGGCGGGTCCGCCGGCCGGGAAGCCCTTGGGGCCCTCGACGCTCTGCGGCTCCCACTGGATCTGGCCGCAGTTCGCGACGGTGCCGTTCTGGCAGAGCTTCTGCCTGCTGATGGGGAGGTCGGTGTAGCCGTGGCCGCTGGCGCCGCCGGTGGAGAGCGCGAAGGCTCCGGCGGTCACCACGCCCAGCACGGCCGCGGACAACTTGGTCTTGGTGCGCATGCTGCCGCTCCTGGAGGGATGTGGGGAGTCCGATGAGCTGTGCAGGTAGGTCTAGACCAAGTGACAGATTATTGCCGCGAGTTGAACATGTCCATACCAGCCGAGGGCTGGACTACACCGGTTCCCCCCGGCCCGAGCAGAACGCCACCGTCAGATCGCGGACCAGGACCTTGCGTTCGTAGTCGTCGAGTTCGACCAGCCCGCGCATCGTCAGCCGGGTCACCGTGTCCTCCACCGAGTCGACCACGGAGCCGAGCATGCTGGCCCGCTGCCGGGCGTCCAGCGCGGCGATCCGCCGCCGGTGCATCGCGGCGGCCACCTCCGGGGCGTACTCCACCCGGACCGGCTGCACGGAGAACACCTCCACGCCGACCGGCGCCGCCTCCTGCGCCACCAGCCGCGTCAGCGCGTTCCCGGCCGCCGCCACCCCGCCCCGCGTCCCGCCCGCCGGCTCCACCGGCACCCGGGCCAGCGCCGCCTCCACGCAGTCGCGCAGATAGCTCTCGTGGTCCGCGACGCCGAGCAGGGCCCGCGCGGTGTCCCGCACCCGCCACACCACCAGCACGACCACCCGCAGCGCCATCCCGTCGGGATCCGCGGCCGGCATCGCCTCGCTGCGCCAGTGCCGCAGCCGCACGTCCACCCGGCGGCGCAGCACCAGCGGGTTGATCCACAGCAGCCCCGTGCGCCGGACCGTCCCCCGGTAGCGGCCGAACAGCCCGAGCACCCAGGCCCGCCCGGCACGCCCCCGGGCCAGCCCGCCGAAGCCGGCGACGCACAGCGCCCCGGCCCCGGCGTAGGCCGCCCACTGCGCCGGGCCCAGGCCCGCGCCCGCGTACGCCGGCAGCCGCAGCGCCTCGGCGACCAGCGGCGGGAGCAGTCCCGCCCACCAGGTGACGCCCAGGCACCCGGTGAGGCCGCAGGCGCCGGCCAGCACCCCGGCCGCGCCCGGCAGCACCCGCGCCGCGTGTTCCGCCAGCTCCGGGTCGACCTGCGGGAGGGGCCGCCTGCGCACCGGGGCCGGACGGTGCGGGCGGGGCTGCTCTCCGGCGCCCTGCCGGCGCGCCACCACGGCCGGCCCGAGCGGCACCCGCACCGGGTCGGGATCGTCCCGGAACAGCAGGTGGACCGGGATCTCGGTGGTCGCCTCGTTCTGGATCAGGCGGCCCGGCCGGGCGCCGGGGCCCGCGGCGCCGCCCTCCGGCTGCCCCTCGGACTCCGGTGGTGTGGGGGATGCGGTCGTACTCATGCGTGCCTCCAGCCTCCGCGCCAGATGCGTCATGAACGGGAGAGGGATGTGCCCGTGCGGGGCAGGGGGGTGTGCGGGGCGCGTCAGCCGAACAGGCGCCGCCAGGTCTCCGGGGCCGGGTAGCGGTCCTTCGCGCCGCCCCGCCCGCGGGCGCGCCGGAAGGCCTGCACGGCACGCCGGAGCGCCCGGTGCGGGCCCGGTCCGTGCGCGCAGAACCTGCCGCACCCTTTCCTCACCAGCTGGACGCCGAGCCGGGTGACGCGGTCGTCGGCCGCGCCCGGCCGGGAGCGCCGCCGGCCCGGGCAGCCGGGCGCCCGGCGCCGGGCGGCCCCGCCCGGTGCGGCCTCCCCCGGCCGGGTGCCCTTGCCCGCGCCGGTGCGGTCGAGGCTGCCCGTCCGCCCGTCGCCCGGCAGGCCCCAGGCCGTCCGGACGTGGCCCGAGCGGTCCCGCCGGTGCCCGTGGGACCCGTACGCGTCCATGCTGTGCGGCACCCGCGCCGCCACCGGGACCCCGGCCCGGTCGGCGATGTCGGTCCGGGTGGCGGCGGGGATGCCGGCGGCGGACCCCGCGGGCTGCCCCGCCCGCCCGCGCAGCGGGGTCCCGGCGCCCTGCGGGGTGCCGGGCAGGGCCTGCCGGTGCGGGAAGCGGCCGGGGGCGAGGGCCGCGGCCGGGGGGACGGCGGACGCGGCGGCCACGACCGCGGCCTCCGTCCGTCGGCGGTGGACACGGCCGGGGCAGTCGCAGCCGCTCGCGGGGTCGATGTCCTCGAACACCGGAGCGGTCATGCGATCTGCCTCACATTCCGGGGTGATATGTCCGCGAGTGTGCACGTCGATCAGTTTCACAACTCCGGCCGGGACGCGCATGCTGACGGTCCGAACGATGTACGAGGACCTCCCAACGGCCCGACGGGTCACCCCCGGATGGCCGGGAGGGCCCCGGGGCCGCCCCCGGGTGGTCGGAGCACCCCCCGGGGTCGGGTAAAGTTCTCTTCGTCAGCAGGCGCCGCTAGCTCAGTTGGTTAGAGCAGCTGACTCTTAATCAGCGGGTCCGGGGTTCGAGTCCCTGGCGGCGCACCGACCGGAAGGCCCCTCGCGGAAGCGGGGGGCCTTCCGCGTATTGGCCGGATACTCTCTCGCCATGGCAGCCCGGGACCTTCAGGAGCAGATCAAGAAGCTGATCGTGGACCGGCGGCTGCCCTCGGGCGCCCCGCTGCCCACCGAGCCGGAGCTGATGCGGCTCCTCGGGGCCGGCCGGAACTCGGTCCGCGAGGCCCTGAAGGCGCTGCAGGCCATGGGGATCGTGGAGATCCGGCACGGGTTCGGGACGTACGTCGGCCCGATGTCCTTCGCCCCGATGATCGAGGGCCTCGCCTTCCGGACGGTCGTCGGCCACTACCGCGGCGAGGACTCCCTGCTCCAGCTCCTCCAGCTGCGCGAGGCCGTCGAGACGGGACTGGTGTCGCGGCTGGCCGGGCGGCTGCCGGAGGCGGACCTCGTGGAGCTGGACGCGCTCGTGGACCGCATGGAACGGCAGGCCGCCGAGGGCACGGGCCTGGCCGAGACCGACCGCGCCTTTCACGCCACCCTTTACCGGGGCCTGGACAACGCGCTGCTCGGCGAGGTGCTGGAGGCCTTCTGGGACGCCTTCCACCGGGTCCGGCAGGACCTGGTGGACATCCCGCAGGACCCGCGCATCACCTGCCGCCAGCACCGGGAGATCCTGGACGCGGTGCGCTCCGGCGACTCCCCGCGGGCGGAACGCGCGATAAGGGACCACTTCGGCCACATCCGCTCCCGCCTGTCCCCGACGGCCCCGGCCCACCGGTAGGCGTGGCGGCCGCGCCGGACGCGGGCGGCCGGGACCGACGGTTCCGCAGGGGCGGCGGCACCGGCAGCGGCAGCGGCAGCGGCACGGGCCGTGGCCCGGACGTCCAGGACGGCGTCGGCGCCGAGGCCGGACGCGGCGACGGCGCGGTCCGCCGGGGCGGGCGCGTCGGCCGGGAGTACGGCGAGGTGGTCGGCGGTGCGGCAGGCGACGGTCATCGCGGCCATGCCGTGCCGCTCGGCGAGGGCGTCCAGCGGGCCGCCCGTCAGGGCGCGCACCCCGTAGGCGTGGGCGGGCTCGTCCCGGGCGCCGTGGGGGGGTCCGGGTCGCCGCACCCGGCGGTCCCCGGTGCCGGCGGCCCGCTCAGGGGCCGGCGCCGGTGAGGTACGCGAAGACCACCACGTTCGCCGTGTAGCTGCGGGCCGCGCGGTCGAAGGCGCCGCCGCAGGTGATCAGGCGGAGTTCGGCGCGGCCCGGCTCGCGCGGGCCGTAGGCGAGTTTGGCGTCGAAGTCGTCGCGGGGCAGGACGCGGAGGTCCTCGACGGTGAACGCGGCGACCCGGCCGTCCGCGCGGACCACCCGGACCTCGTCGCCGGGCTCCAGGGTGCTGAGCCGGTGGAAGACCGCGGGGCGGCTGGTGGTGTCGACGTGGCCCACCATCAGCGAGGCCCCCGGAGCGCCGGGTGCGGGGCCGGCTCCGTACCAGCCGACCACGCCCGGCTGGTCGTAGGGCGGCGGGTCGACGGCCCCCCGCGCGTCCAGGCCGCGGGTCGTCACCGGGGCCTGGACGCTCAGCCGGGGGATGTCGATGCGCTGGGGCGGCGCGGCGCGAAGGGGCTTCGCCGGGGGCGGCAGCCGGGTCGGGTGGCCGAGGGCGAAGACGTCGCCCGTGGCGGGGCTGTCCGTGCTCCGCTCGACATCGGTCACCCCGCGCCCCCACAGCCACAGCCCGAGCAGCAGCACCGTCCAGACCAGGGCGGTGACAAGCCGCCCGGCGCCGGTGCTGCGGCCGTGGTCGTGGTGGTCGCGGGACATGGCGGCGGTCAGCGTCCACCGCGGCTCCGGCGGGCGCGGAGCCCGACGGCGACCGCCGCGACCCCGGCGAGCGCGAGGCCGGTCGCCGCCTGGGCGGCGTCCGGGCCCGAGCCGCCGGCGGCCACCGTGGCGAAGTGCGCGGTGCCGCCGCCGCCCGCGGTGACCGGGGCGACGGGCGAGGCCGGGACGGCGAGCGTCCGGGCGGCGCCCTCCGGCCGGGCGGCGCCCGCCCGCACCACCGGGAACCTGCCGGTGACCACGTGGTCGGCGCAGGTGATCCGCACGGCGTAGCGGCCGGGCGCGACGGAGGACCGGACCCGGGTGTCACCGGACAGGGTGCCGCGGGCGCCGGTGAGGCGGGCGTCGGCGACGAAGGCGTCCGAGGCTGCGGTGCCCTGCCGGCCGCCGCAGCCGCTGACCCGCAGGGTGATGTCGGCGCCGGGTGACGGGGAGGCGGGAGTCACGGAGACCGAGCCGCCGTCCGCCGCGCGGGCGGCGGGCGCGAACGCGGCCACGGCCAGGATTCCGGTGCAGAGAGTGAGGCGAATCGAACCCATCGTGAACCTCCAGTCACAAGGAGGCTCCCCCGCGCGGGGCGCCCCCGCATCCTCGGAAGGCGCCCCGGTGCTCCGAACGGGTGAGCGGGAGCTTACGGCGACGGATCCCCGACGGGCCCGCGGCCACGGCCCCCGACGGGTGGACCACCGGCCCCCGGCGCCGGGCGCCGCGGGCCCGCCCCCGGCGCCGGGCGCGGGCCCGCGCTCAGACCAGGTCGACCAGGTCCGCGATGGAGTCCACCGTCCGCGAGGGACGGAAGGGGTAGCGGTCGATGTCCTCGGGCCGGGTCACGCCGGTCAGCACCAGGAACGTGCGCATCCCGGCCTCCAGGCCCGCGAGCACGTCGGTGTCCATGCGGTCGCCGATCATCGCGGAGGTCTCCGAGTGGGCTCCGATCGCATTCAGGCCGGCCCGCATCATCAGCGGGTTCGGCTTGCCCACGAAGTACGGCTTCTTCCCGGTCGCCGCGGTGATCAGGGCGGCCACCGAGCCGGTCGCGGGCAGGGCGCCCTCGGTGGAGGGGCCGACGTTGTCCGGGTTCGTGGCGATGAACCGGGCGCCGTCGTTGATCAGCCGGACGGCCTTGGTCATGGCCTCGAAGGAGTAGGTGCGGGTCTCGCCCAGTATCACGAAGTCGGGGTCGTGATCGGTGAGGATGTAACCGACGTCGTGCAGGGCGGTGGTCAGGCCGGCCTCGCCTATGACGTAGGCGCTGCCGCCGGGCCGCTGGTCGTTCAGGAACTGCGCGGTGGCCAGCGCGGACGTCCAGATGTTCTCCACCGGCACCTCCAGCCCCATCCGCTGCAGCCGGGCCTGCAGGTCACGCGCGGTGTAGATGGAGTTGTTGGTGAGCACCAGGAAGGGCCGGCCGGAGTCGCGCAGCTTCTTCAGGAAGGCGTCGGCCCCGGGGATCGGCACGCCCTCGTGGATCAGGACGCCGTCCATGTCGGTGAGCCATGACTCGATGGGCTTGCGGTCTGCCATGCTGTGCGTCTCCTGGCGTACGTACGGTCGAGAGGCTGGGCGCCGGAATACACGGCGTACCGACGGCCCAAGCCTAGTCAGACTGGCCTGATTCGTACCCCGTCGGCCGCCCGGTACCGGTTGCCGCCGCGGGCACACCTGTGATTCCGGTCGCGTTTCCCGCCTCTGGGCCCGGCCCGGTCGCCTCCGGGCGCCTGTGCCGCCCCGGACGCTTCCGGGACCGGCTCCGCGCCGCGGCGCGGCCGCGCGGCGGCACGGCGTACCGGTGTCAGCGGCGGAGTCTGCGGGCCAGCAGGAAGGCGCCGGTGACCGTGAGCAGGGCCGCGGCGGCGGCGACGAGCGGCCCGCGGGTGGGACCCGGCCCGGTGCGCGCCAGTTCGCGCCCCTGCTCACCGGCCCCGGCCCCGCCTTCGGCCCCGTCGGCCTCCGCCGCTCCTTCCCGCGCGGTCCCCCCAGTCGCGGCGGCACCGTCCGCCCCGCCGCCCCCGGCCCCCGCCCCGTCGGCCTCCTCGGCTCCGGCAGCCTGCTGTGCCTCGGCCTCGGGCGTCTCCTCGTCCTCGGGGGCGCCGGTCCCCCCGGTCCCCTCGGCGGACGGAAGGGGGGAGTCCGGCGTGGCCGTGCCGGGGGCGGTGGCCGGTGCGCTGCCGGTCGGGGCCGCCGTCGCGTCCCCGGCGTCGGGCGCGTCCTCCCCGTCGGCGCCGCGGATCGTGAAGCGGTAGGCGTCGGACTCCCCGACCCAGTCCCCGTCCTCGCCCCGGCGCTGCACGACGGCGGCGGTGGCGGTCACCTGGCCGGCCACGGCGTCGGAGCGGAGCGCCAGCCGCAGCCGGACGCTGACGGTCCCGCCGGGCGGCACCGTGAACCCGCCGAACCCGGCGCCGTCGAGCACGCCGACCAGTTCCTCCTCGTCGGTCCGCTGGAAGGACACCGGCCGGGCGAGCGAGCCGTCGTGGAACTCCAGCAGGGGCTGTTCCGGCCGCAGGGCCCGCCGGTCGTCGACGAGGACGACGACCGGGTGGATGCCGGCGCAGGTGCGGCGGGTGGTGTTGGTCAGGTCGATGTACCAGGTGCCGTATCCGCCGCCCGCCCGGTAGGAGGCGGGCCCGCCGCGGATCCGGGCGGCCAGCGGGAAGGCGCGGGCGTCCGCGCCGGTGCAGGAGCGGGTCGCGTCGGCGAGGGCGGTGTCCGGTGCCACGGGGACGACCACGGCGGCGGCCGCGGCCGCGGCGGTGGCCGCGGCGAGGCGGAGGGACGAGGGCGTGCTCAGTCGCATGAACACATGAGCATGCCGGGCGGGGCCGGAGGAGCGGAGGGACCACCCGGGGTGCGGGCCCGAAGTCCCCTCGATCGGCGCAGCCGCCTCCGCGGGCCGCGCACGGTCAGCCGTCCCCCCGCCCGAACAGCGGCGCGAGCAGCAACTGCGCGGCGCCCTCGGCCACCGCCCGCTCCCCGCGCGGAGCCACCCGCACCGGGACCGGTTCCCCGCCCGAACCTTCCCGCCGGGCCCGCGCCCGGAGCACCTCCGCCACGCCCCGCGCGTACGCCTCGGGCGCCGCGGCGACCGTGCGCCCGCCGAGCAGCACCCGGTCGATGTCGAGCAGGCCCACCAGGTTCCCGGCCGCCACCCCCAGCACCCGTGCCGCCTCGGCCGTCTCCCCCCGGGCGACCGCCGCCAGGCAGAGCGCCTCGACGCACCCCCGGTCGCCGCACTCGCACAGCGGGCCGTCCAGCTGGAGCACCTGGTGCCCGAACTCCCCGGCTCCGGTCCGTGCCCCCCGGTGCACGCTGCCCCCGATCACGAGTCCCGCGCCGAGGCCCGTCCCGAGGTGCAGGTAGGCGAAGGAGCCGCCCGCCGTGCCCTGCTCGCCCCCGACCGCCAGCCCGAGCGCCGCGGCGTTGGTGTCCTTGTCCACCACGACCGGCACCCCCAGCAGGTCCGCGAGCGCGTCCCGCAGCGGGAAGCCGTCCCATTCGGGGAAGCCGGTGACGCGGTGCAGCACACCGCTGGCGTGGTCCAGCGGCCCGGGGAGCGCGAGCCCGACCCCGAGCAGCGACCCGTACCCGGGCAGCGGCCCGGCCCCGCCGGTCCTGCCGCGGCCGGCCGGTCCGCGCGAGGTCCCGCCGAGGCTGTCCCGCACCAGTTCCTCGACCGTGCCGCGGACCGCCGCCAGGACGGCGTGCGCCCCCGACCCCAGGTCCACCTCCCCGCGCCGCTCCCCGACCACGGCGCCGTCGAGGTCGACCAGCACCACCCGCAGCTCGTCCCGGTCCAGGTGCACGCCGACCGCGTGCCCCGCCTCCGGCACCAGCCTGAGCACGGTCCGCGGCTTGCCCCCGGTGGACGCGCGCCGGCCGGCCTCCGCCGCGAGCCCCTCCTCCCGCAGCCGTGCGGTGATCTTGCTGACGGCCTGCGGGGTGAGACCGGTGCGCTCGGCCAGCTCCAGGCGGCTGATGCCCCCCGCCCCGGCGTCGCGCAGCAGGCCCAGCACCAGCGCGGTGTTGTGACTGCGCACCGCGCCGAGGTTCGCTCCCGCCGGTTGGCCGCTCCTCGTCCTGTTCACCCGCCCATTGTCCCCACCGCTTGCACTTTCGCAACAGCGTTGCCAAAGTGGAGGGCATGACTACTGCCCCCCTGCGCGTCGGCCTGATCGGCTACGGCCTCGCCGGCTCCGTCTTCCACGCTCCGCTGATCGACGCCACCGAGGGCCTCGCCCTGGACACGGTCGTCACCTCGAACCCGGAGCGGCAGCAGCAGGCCCGCGCCGAGTTCCCGGACGTCCGCCTGGCCGCCGCCGCCGATGAGCTGTTCGACCGCGCGGACGAGCTGGACCTGATCGTCGTCGCCTCCCCGAACCGGACGCACGTGCCGCTGGCCACGGCCGCCCTGGAGGCGGGCCTGCCGGTGGTCGTGGACAAGCCGGTCGCCGGCACCGCGGCCGAGGCCCGCGGCCTCGCCGCCCTCGCCGACGAGCGCGGCCTGCTGCTGTCGGTCTTCCAGAACCGCCGCTGGGACAACGACTTCCTGACCCTGCGCAGGCTCCTCGCGGACGGCGAGCTCGGCGACGCCTGGCGCTTCGAGTCCCGTTTCGAGCGCTGGCGCCCGAAGCCCAAGGGCGGCTGGCGCGAGTCCGGCGACCCGGCCGAGATCGGGGGCCTGCTCTACGACCTCGGCAGCCACCTCGTCGACCAGGCGCTGGTCCTCTTCGGCCCGGTCACCGAGGTGTACGCCGAGACGGACGTCCGCCGCCCCGGCGCCGAGACCGACGACGACACCTTCATCGCGCTCACCCACGCCGGCGGCGTCCGCTCCCATCTCCACGTCTCCGCGACCGCCGCCCAGCTCGGCCCCCGCTTCCGGGTGCTCGGCTCCCGCGCGGGCTACGTCAAGTACGGCCTGGACCCGCAGGAGGCGGCACTGCGCGAGGGCAGCCGCCCCCGCACGGCCGCCGGCTGGGGCGAGGAGGACCAGGCCCTGTGGGGCCGCCTCGGCTCCGGCGAGTCCCCGCTGACCGGCGGCGGCACCCCCGTGCCGACCCTCCCCGGCGACTACCCCGCCTACTACACGGCCGTCGCCGCCGCCCTGGCCGGCGCCGGCCCCAACCCGGTGACCGCCCTGGAGGCGGCCGCCGCGCTCGACGTACTGGAAGCGGCCCGCAGGTCCGCCCGCGACAAGGTGACGGTGACCCTCTGATGTCCCCCGCGCGGCACACCCCCCGGCCGGCGTCCGAACCCGCCCCGAGCCTGGAGGAACTGGAGGCGCAGGAACGCCGCCTGGTCTTCCGGCGGTTCACGTACGACGACGCCTGGGCCCTCGGCTCGCTCCTGGTCGAGCTGGCCCGGGAGCGGCAGGCGCCGGTCGCCGTCGACATCCACCGCGGCGGCCAGCAGCTCTTCCACGCGGCCCTGCCGGGGTCCACCCCCGACAACGACGCCTGGATCACCCGCAAGCGCCGGGTCGTGGAGCGCTACGGCGCCTCCTCCTACCTGGTCGGCGCCCGGTTCCGCGCCAAGGGGACGACGTTCGAGGAGTCCTCCCGCCTCGACCCCGACGCGTACGCGGCGCACGGCGGTTCCTTCCCGATCCACGTCGAGCACGCGGGCGTCATCGGCGCGGTCACGGTCTCCGGGCTGCCGCAGCTCGAGGACCACCGGCTCGTGGTCGAGGCCCTGGAACGGTTCCTGGACGCGTAGCCCGGCCGACGCGCCGGCCCGCCGGGCGCACCCGGCGGGCCGGCCCTCCGTCCGGCGGGCGCAGCACCTGCCTGCGCCGCCCCGGCCCCGCGATCTCCGGCTCCACGACGTGCCCGTCTCGGCGGGGACCGCGTCTCGGCGGGGACCGTGTCTCAGCGGGACAGCAGGGCCTGCTCCGCCGCGGTCCACGCCGTGCTGGTGACGATGTACAGCGCGGCGGCGAGCGGGACGACGGCCACGCTGACCAGCGTGAAGAAGGACAGGAACGGCATGACCCGGGTGGCCGCGCCGAGCCCCGGCGCCTCGCCGTGGACCGCCGGCGCCGGCTGCTGCGCCATCGCCCGCCGGGCCCGCCGGCAGCTGACGGCGGCGAGGGCCGCGACGACCGCGAAGAGGCCGAGGTGGACCAGCCCGGCCGGGCCGAGCACCCCGCCGTCCGCGAGCAGGTCGGCCCAGCGTCCGCCGAGCGGCGCCGCGAACAGCCGGTGCGCGAGCAGGCCGTTGGGCTCGCCGGCGATCGTGGAGCTGGAGAAGAGGTGGTAGAGGAGGAAGAACGCGGGCGCCTGGAGCAGGCTGGGCAGGCAGCCGGCGAGCGGCGAGACCTTCTCCTCGGCGTGCAGTTCCAGCATCTTCTGCCGCAGCCGCTGCGGATCGCCGGCGTGCTTCTCGCGCAGTGCGGCGATCTTGGGCTGGAGCGCGGCGCCGGCCCGCCTGCCGCGGGCGGCGGCCCGGGACAGCGGGTGCACGAGGAGCCGTACGAGCGCGGTGAACAGGACGATCGCGGCGGCCGCCGCGGACGCGTGGAAGAGCGGGGTCAGCAGCTCGGCGAGCTGCTCGACCAGGTGGGCGAAGACGGACATGGGTGAGCCCTCCGGGGGTCTCGTCGTGCCGGGAGCGAAGCGGTGATCGGCAGGACGACCCGCGCGGGGTCACGCACTGGGATACGGGAGGACGTGCCCTACGCGGCGGTCGCCACAGCCGCGTGTCCGGGCGCTCTGGGGCGGCGCCGGCCGGGCGCGTCGGGGTCGCGCTGGGGCAGGAAGGCCGTACGGCGGGCCCGGTCGCGCATCGCCTCGCGGACGCGGGTGGGGGGCACGGCGGGCACGCTGCGGGCGGCCAGCAGCACGCAGACGGCGAGCGCCGCGGCCGCCGTGGCGGTGGCGGCGAGGGCGGTGGACAGGCCGCCGGCGCCGAGCAGCGCGGCCTGGAGCAGCAGCAGGTGCACCAGGACCGGGAGGAGGGCGAGGGGACGCGTGGCGGCGCGGCTGCGCATCGACGGCTCCCCCCTTCCCCATCGCCGGCTGTCGCCGGCGTTCAGTGTGCCGAGGCCACGATATCCGTCTCCAGCGGCTCCAGCAGCCGTTTCGGCCGCAGCAGCGCCCTGCTGACCGGATCCGCCGGCGCGGGGTCGAGTCCCGGCCCCGGCAGCATGAGAACGTCCGCGACCGGCACGGGAGTTCCGCACGTCGCGCAGTCTCCGGACGGCCCGACGTCCCCGCCGCAGTCCACGTGCCGGAAGAGGCGCATGGGGGTGGTGTCGACGTACGTGCGCCCCCACTGGCCGATGGCGCGCAGCGTGGGCCAGAGGGCCGCGCCGCGCTCGGTGAGGACGTACTCGTCGCGGGGCGGCGTCCGCTGGTACCGGCGCTTTTCGAGGATGCCCTCCTCGGTGAGCGTCCTGAGCCGGGCCGAGAGGACGGCGCGCGGGATGCCGAGATGGACGAGGAAGTCGTTGTAGCGCCGGACGCCGTAGATCGCGTCGCGGACGACGAGCAGGGTCCACCGCTCGCCGACGACCTCCAGCGCGCGGGCGATGGAGCACTCCTGCGTCGCGTAGTCCTTGCCCAGTGCCATGCCGTCCACTGTAACTCCCCGGACCGAGAGGGTTCAATGAATGAACCGAAGATGCTACGGTAGCGCGGACAGGTCGGTTCATTGACTGAACCGCAAGCTGCGGCTCCGGTGGACGGACCGGAGTCCCCGAGGACAGGACAGGCCATGACCGGGCTCGACTCCACCACCGCCCCCGCGGCCGTACGCGGCGACACCGTCCGGGTCACCCCCGTACGCCCCCGGGCCACCCTCGCGTTGACCAGTGCCGCCACCGCCGTGGCCCTGATGACGTACACCGCCCCGATGGTCACGCTGCCGGACACCGCGGCGGACCTGCACACCCCGCTCTCCGCCCAGGCCTGGCTGCTGAACGGCACCCCGCTCGGCCTCGCCGCCCTGCTGCTGGTGGCCGGCAGCCTCGCCGACGACCACGGCCGCCGCCGGATCTTCCTCGCCGGCACCCTGGCCCTCGGCCTCACCACCGTGCTCGGCGCGTTCACGACCACCACCTGGCAGTTCACGCTCGCCCGCATCGCCCAGGGCGCCGCCGCCGCGGCGCTGCTGGCCAGCAGTCTGGGCCTGCTCGTGCACGCCTTCCCCAGCCCGCGCGGCCGGCTGCACGCCACCGGCGTGTGGGGCGCCTTCGTCAGCGGCGGCATCGCCGTCGGCCCGCTGCTCGCGGGCGCGCTGCCGAACTGGCGCGTGGCCTACGGCGTCCTGGGCGCCGCCGCCCTGGCCGTGGCCGCGGCCGGCCCCCGGCTGCTCGCCGAGTCACGCGCCCCGCGCGGCGGCCGGCCGGACGTGCTCGGCGCCCTGACCTTCGCCCTGGCCCTGGTGGCCCTGATCGCGGCCCTGACCCTGGGCCGGGACGGCTGGCTGCGCACCCCGGTGGGCCTGCTGCTCGCGGCGGCCGCCCTGCTGGTCGCCGTCTTCGTCGCGGTGGAACGCCGGGCCGGCACCCCGATGATCGACCTGCGACTGCTGCGCCGCCCCGGGTTCCTGGCATCCTCCGCGGGCGGACTGTTCACCGGGCTCGCGGTGATCGGCCTGTTCAGCTTCCTGCCGTCGCTGCTCCAGCAGGCGCTCGGACTGTCCCCGCTCGCCACGGCCTGGCTGTTCCTGCTCTGGTCCGGCCTGAGCTTCACGGTCGCCCTCCAGGTCAAGCACGTCGCCGGCCGCGTCCCCCCGCGCCTCCAGCTCGCCCTGGGCTTCGCGCTGCACGCGCTCGCCGTGGTGACGATGCTCGGCGCCGTCGGCTCCGGCTCCTGGACCCGCACGCTGCCCGGCCTGGTCATCGGCGGCGTCGGCAGCGGCCTGCTCAACGGCGCCCTGCCGCTGCTCGCCGTCGAGTCGGTGCCCCGGGAGCGGGCCGCGATGGGCTCCGGCGCCCAGCAGACCTTCCGCTACGTCGGCTCCTGCGCCGGCGTGGCCCTGACCATCGCCCTCGCCACCTCGGCCGGCAGCCCGGCCGGAGGCGCGAACACCGCCCTGCTGGTCTCGGCGGGCCTGGCGGCGGCGGGCGCGGTGAGCGTCCTGGTGCTGCGCGGGGAGTAGGGGACGGCCGGGCGCCGGGCCGCCGGGCACGCGCCGCTCGGCGCGGCGGCCGCGGCCGGCCTCGGCGTCGCGGGGCGCGTCCCGCCGACCGCGCCTGCGGCCGTACGGCCTTCCGTACCTCGGGGCGACCGGCCCGGACGGCGTGCCCGGCGGCCCGCCGGGGCGCCGGGGCGCGGTGGCCCCCCTCCCCCGACGCAGCGCCCTTGCGCGCCTCACGTTTGTCACCGCCCGGCAGTACGGTGTCCCCCATGCGCCCCGACACGCCTGCCGAGAACGTCGACCACACCGCCGAAGCGGCACGCCTGGAGCGGACCGCCGGCCTCTACCCGGAGGACGCCGAGGCCCTCCTCCTGCGGGCGGCGGCCCACCGGGAACTGTCCGGCGACCGCCCAGCGGCGACCACGCTCTACGACCGCCTGCTGTCCGATGCCGCTTCGCTGGAGAACCCCCACCTGGTGCGCGCCCTCAAGGCGTCCAACCTCTGGGAGTACGGCCACGAGGCGGAGGCGAGGGCGATCATCGAGGGGCTGCGCACCGCCGCCCCCCGCGACCCGGCCCCCTGGGTGATCGTCGCGGAGGCGCTGGAGTCCCACGACGAGCTGGAGGCGGCGGAGGACACGTTCACGCAGGGCGCGCGACTCCTGCTGACGGACACGGAGCTGCCGCCGCCCGCCACCCACCCCCTCCTCTACGGCCGCCACCGCGTCCGCCGCCTGCGGGGTCTCCCCCACGACCACTGGGACACCCTCGCCGACACCCTCCACACCTCGCCGGTCACCCTCGACGAACTCCACGACCCCAAACGCGTCTGGTCCCTGGGCTCCGACAACCCCGCGGAACTCGCGGCAGAGATCTCCCGGCTCCGGGCCGAACTGGGCGCCTACCGTGAGGCCCTCTCCCGCCCCTTCCCGGTGGCGATCCTGCACTGGCCGGCCCACGAACTGGCCGAACTCCTCGCCGCCTACCCGGCCCTGAGCGCGGAGTACCCCTCCCACGAGACCCACCTGTCGACCATAGAGTCGTCCCTGCGCGAACTCGCGGCCTCCGGCACGGCCAACCTGGGCATCGTCACGGGCACGGTCCCCTCGTACGAGGCGTTCGCGGCATCGGAGGGCGCGTCCCCGGAGGACACGACCCTGCTGCCGCAGTACGCGACGACCCTGGCGGCGCGGGGACGCGCGCTGGCTTGGCCACCGCAGCGGGGGGCCGAGTGCTGGTGCGGGGCGCCTCGGACCTATGAGGCGTGCCACGGGGGCCGTGAGGGCTGAGCGCCGCAGACGGCTGGGAATGGGCCGCATGATGGAACGGCTGAGATTGGGCCGCATGATGGAATCGACGTCACCGCCGTGGTCCGGCGGCTCGCCCCGCACGGACGGGCTGCCGTCAGGGCCGAGCCACGATCGTGAAGGCACAGCCGCGTTGAGCACGATGAAGCCGTCGTCGCCCGCCGTCTCGGCACGGATGAGCAGGCAAGCCAGCAAGAACACGGCAGCGGAACTGACGGTCCGGCGCCTGCTGCACGCGGCGGGGCTGCGCTATCGCGTCGAGTACCCGGTGCCGGGCATGGCCCGGCGCAGGATCGACGTGGCCTTCACCTCGGTCAAGGTCGCCGTCCTCATCGACGGTTGTTTCTGGCACGGCTGCCCCGAGCACGCGACGCAGCCGAAGGCGAACGCGGAGTGGTGGCGGCGGAAACTGGACCGCAACATGGCGCGTGACGCGGAGACCACGGCACATCTCACGGCGGCGGGCTGGGAAGTGCTGCGGTTCTGGGAGCATGAGGCGCCGAAGGACGTGGCGTCGCGTGTGGCGGCGGCGGTCGACCGGCGGAGAGCCCTCCGGGGCCGGGGGAGGAATTGTTGAGCATGTTGTCTTTTGTCGACGTGTGCGCGGGGGCGGGTGGCCTCGCACTGGGTCTGGAGCGAGCCGGTTTCGAGCCACGCCTACTGCTCGACGAGGACGACGACGCCTGCCGGACCCTGCGGGCCAATCGTCCGCACTGGAACGTGCTGAAGACGGACCTGCTCGACTTCGATCCCGTGGAGCACCCGCAGGTGTACGACGTCGATCTGCTCGCGGCCGGTCTGCCCCGGGTGAAGTCGAGCGCGGCGGTGACGCGCAGGTCGTCCGACACCGAGATCCGCCTCATTCGGGCGACCGCTTATCTCGTCCACGCCGTCCAGCCACGAGCGCTGATCATCGAAAATGTGCCCACCTTGGTGGACGAGGACTCCTTCCAGCCGATTCGGGACTTTCTCAGCGACGAGTTGACGCACCTCGAATACGACTTGTTCTGGTTCGCCCTGAATGCCCGCGACTTCGGCGTCCCTCAGGACCGCGCGCTGGGCATCCTCGCAGCCGTCAAGCGACAGTGGGCGAACGCCTTCCGGCTGCCTCGACCCACCGTCCACGAGCACGTTTCGGTCGGAGAGGCCCTGGCGCCCTCGATGCGTTCCCGCGGCTGGCCCGACGCCGACCGCTGGGCGGCCCAGGCGACGAGTGTGGCACCGACGTTGGTGGGCGGATCCAAGACACACGGGGGCCCTGACTTCGGACCGACCGGCACCAAGGCCAAGTGGCGACGGATGGGCGTCTACACGAAGTCGTTCGGCAACGAGCCACCCGGCCGCGACTTCACGTGGGATCCGTCACTCGGGGACGACGGACTGGTGCGGATAACGGTGGACCAGACGGCTCTCCTTCAAGGCTTCCCCGAATCGTGGGAGATCACCGGGCTCAAGACCGCCCGGTACCGCCAGATCGGGCACGCGACGCCACCACCCGTCGCAGAGGCGCTGGGACGGGCCGTCGCCGAAGCGCTGAACCGGGATCCGGTGGTCCCCGCCGCCGGCTAGACTTCTGCCACATGACCAGCACGCCGCCCCGTCAGCCCATCCTCGACAAGCCCTTTGTCCTGGACCTCTTCGCAGGGCCCGGCGGGCTGGACGTGGCCGCACACGTGCTCGGCGTGCCGAGCCTCGGCATCGAATGGGACAAAAGCGCCTGCCTGACGCGTTACGCAGCCGGACTTGAAACCCTCCACGCCGACGTGAGCGCGGTCCGCAGGGAGAGTTTCGAGTCACTGCCCCCGGAGATCAACGTGCTCGCCGGCGGCCCCCCGTGTCAGACGTACTCGGTTGCCGGGAGCGGCGTCGGCCGCAAGGCTTTGGACGAGGTCAAGGGCTACATCGAACGGCTCATGGCGGGCGTCTCCGACGAGGAGATCGACAAGGAGCTGCAGAAGCTCAGCGATCCGCGCACGGCGTTGGTCCTCGAACCGCTCCGCTACGCGATCCAGGCGACGAGAAGCCCGAACCGCGGCAACCGACCGTACGACGTCATCGTCCTGGAGCAGGTCCCCGCGGTCGAGGCGCTCTGGGAGCACTACGCGCTGGTGCTGCAGAAGACCGGCCTGCCCGACGGCACGAAGTACCAGGTCGAGGTCGACGTCCTCGACACCGAGACCTACGGAGTCCCACAGACCCGTTCGCGAGCGGTGCTGATAGCTCGCCGTGAGGGGCTCGGTGAGCCCTTCCTGCCCGAGCCGACCCACCGCGCCTACGCAGCGAAGCAGTGGAACCTCAGGAACGGCGAGGCTTCCGCTCACCCGCATCAGCCGGCTCTCGACGAGGAGATCGCTCCGCAGCCGGTGACGCGCCGGGGGAAGGCCGAGGGACCACAGCCGTGGGTGTCGATGCGCATGGCCCTGCCCGGGCGCACGAAGCCCTTCCTGGTCCGCTCGAACTACGGCAGTTCCGGGAATCCTGGGCGCCGCGGTGTCCGCACCGACCAGCAGCCGGCCGCCACTGTCACCGGTCGCATCTCGCGCTTCGTGGTCTTCGAGCACCTGGACGACAACGTCGTCTACGAGGGCCCGCGGTTCAGCATGAACGAGGCGGGGATGCTGCAGAGCTTCCCCCCGAACTACCCCTGGTCGGGCACGGCACAGGCACAACAGGTGGGCAATGCCGTGCCGCCCCTCTTCGGCGCGCACCTGCTGAGCGCCGCGCTCGGCCTCCCAGCACCGGACCCGGAAGTTCTGCGGGAGCCGTGGGTGCCGGCCACGGAGGAGAAGCGGGCCAAGCTGCGCAGTGACGGATGCGGGGCGGCGGACGACTGCACCGCCCGCTGCCCGTGTCCCGAGGACCAGGCACCGCCGCGCTCCACCCCGCGCAGAAGGAAAGCGTCGGCGGAGTGACCACGGCGGTCGCCGGATCAGACCTCGCTCTTCCTCCCCCTGACCGGCGCGGTCTCGAAAAGGTCGGTGAAGTGGGCGACGAGCGCGGCCACGGACTCCTCCGGGACAGGGTCCTCGTCGGGTCCGTCCGGGAGGATGTGGCGCGAGACCGGGGGTGCCGTCTCCGCCTCCGCGATCCAGTCCCGCAGAGGGGCGGGGTCCCTGGGCTCGTCCGGTGCCAGGACGTCGTGGACCAAGGTCGCTCCCGCCGCGTTGACGGCAACGCTCAGACCGTTGATCTCCCGCCCAGTCGTGATCTTGCCGCTCTGTACAAGGCGGACGAGAGCCTGAGCCGTAGGTCGGTGATCGATCAGGTCCTTCCGCAGAACCGTGTGGACGAGGTCCTGGTTGCCACAGGCCACCTCGACGGGCTCGTAGTCCGGCCCGTTCCGGAACAGCTCGGCCGCCCACCACAGACGGGAGAAACACTGGCGGTCAGCGGGGCCCTGGAAGCGCTCCGCGGAAATACGCCGCTCCGGCCGCGCTGCCGTCGGCTCCGACAGGTGTCGCCAGGCCACATAGTCCGGGGCCACGGCCAGCGCGAGGTGTGTCCACAGGCGCTTGTCCGCCGCCTCCCGCCGTGTGAGGCGCAGCGTGGCATGAAGCCGCGGGGCGAGCCACGCGTCGGCGCGGGTGCGGTCGTCGCGGAACTCGAACATGGCGTCTTCCACCAGGCTGCGAATCGGTTCGACCGCCCATCTCACGTCGTCCTCGGGCAGCGGTTCGACCACCTTGGCGATGTCGATGCCGCCGTGGACCTGTTCGGCCTTCAGCAGTTGCTCGGTGAGGAACCTGTCGGCGGCCGATGCGGGGAGCAGCGCCAGACGCTCCGGTACGTGGTCGGGCTGGGTGATCACTTCTCGCTCTCCCGGTTCGCTTGTTCGAGACTGCGGATGGCATAACCCAGCGCCCTGGAGGCCTCGGCGCGTCGGATCGCCGCGTAGTGGATACGTGTCTGTAGCTCCGCCCAGCCCGAATCGCCGGTGCGCCGGCGGTGCACCTGCCGCAGGGCCTCCTCGACGTGCACGCCGGGAACGACGTCCGGGAGCATCTCCCGCAGGACCTCGCCCTGCCAGTCGGTGGGGAAGACCGGGTTGCCGCCGGGCTCGACCTCCAGGTCGCCGATGGCACCGTGGAACACGGCTGTCCACACGTCCGTGGACATCTGGGCGACGAGGACGTCGCGGACCTTGCTCTCCAGTCCGGAGCCGCTGCTGTCCAACAACCCCACGATTCCGTCGACGTCGGTGTTCACGAAGACGGTGGGCACCCTGGCCGAGGTGTCCACGATCCAGGGCGCGTCCGCGTAGGCCCGCAGCCATTCCCTGGAACTCCTGGTGAAAGAGGCCTTGCGGACCTCCAGTGGGAGGCCGCTGACCGGCTCGTCGGAGACCGTGTCGACGATCCAGCTCCGATCGGTCTCGGCGATCGACCGTCCCGCCACTCCGTCGACCGTGCCGACGGCGTAGACGGCGAGGGAGGCGCGCCCCAGGTGGTCGTCGCGGAACACCGACACATGACCCGACCAGTCACGGCTGTCCTCCGCATCGCGCGTGAGGTCCGTCGCGGTACGGAGGTTGGTCTCGCCGTCCGTCAGCACGGCGAGGACGCGCACGTCGGACCAAGCCGCGTCCGGCGCGTCGGCACCGGGAGGCAGGGTCGCCGACAGGCCGATCGTGGCACTGACCCAGTCGTCGTGCCCCGCGACGCCGAGCGCGACGGCCTGTTGCTGGGTCGAGTACGCACTGGTGTCCAACTGGTCACGCGTACCGTCAGCGAGTTCCAGGGAGACCGATGTCACCCGGAGCGTGATCGGGCGGTTGAGCCGCTTGTACGGGTAGATCTTCACGCGTCACTCCCCCTTGCCGGCACGCAGTTCGAGCACCAGGCGGGTCAGCACGGTCCTGACCGGGTGGCTGGTGACGTCGGTGGCTCCCCGGAACCGCGCACGACGCACACCGGGGCTGAAGCGGAGAGTGCCGTCCTCCACCTCGCAGCCCTCGACGGCCTCCAGCTCCGCCCAGTCCAACTTCGGGCGACCACCGGAGCGCACGTCCAGCAGGGCGACCGGCACCATCGGGACGATCTCGTCACCGCGCGGTATGCCGACCTCGGCGGTGATCCGCCACTCGCCCGCATCGCCGATCGTCGCATCGAGCCCCTTCAGCACCGGGATCACGGGGCCGGTGGGCACCTTCGCCTTCGATCGGTTCTTCACGGTCAGCGCCTTGCGCAGCGCCTCGCCGCCTTCCCGGCTGCTGCGCCTCGGGCGTGCGACGAGTTCCCTGACGGCGTTGTTGACCTCCTTGGTCAGCCCCTCGATCCGTCGGTAGGCGGAGGGCGACCAGCGCAGCGTCAACTCCTCCGTCTGGCCCCAGCGGTCGTGCTCGGGGGGTTCCGCAGCGCGCAGGAACTCCTCGGCCTCCTTGGCGAAGGGGGCCGCTTCCCCGGCGGCCTCGCCTGCCAGGAGGACAGCCTGGAACGGGTTGGTCCCGAGCGGCAGTCGTGGGACCGTCGCCTTCCTGACGGTCATGCGGTTGCCGCGCAGCGCATGCACCTGATTGATCGGCCTGTCGTGGTCGCCGGCCGCCTCGGTGACCAGCAGCACCGCCTGGTGGATTCCCAGCGTGCCGCCGGGAGCACCTCCCGACAGCGGCAGCTTCAGGGGAACGTTGCGAACCGCGACCTGCCCGGCCTCCGTGAGCCTGTCCACCGTGGTGCCCTCGTAGAAGGCCCGCAGGGCGCGGGTCCTGGAAGGTTGTTCGACCGAAGGATCCACCTTGGTCTCCTCGACCACCACCTCCCCGTCGTTGCGCAGAGCGCGGACCGACACCTCCAGGAGGGGGAGTCGGCCGCCACCACCGGTCATGGCCGCCCAGAAGTCACGGCCCAGCGCCTGGACGAGTCGTCTGTGCATCCTGCGGATGTCGCGGGTGTCCTCGTCCCCCTCCTCCTCGACGATGTCGTCGTCGAGGTCGGACGTGCTCGACTCCAGGCTGGCCACGTCGTGCGCACCGACGATGAGGAAGGACGTACCGGGCTCGTCGCTCTCACGGCTCAGGTGCAAGCGCGCCACGGTCTCCTCGTCCGCCCACCAGGAGCGGGCGACCTCGGCGCCCGGCGAGTCGGGATCGGGGCGCCCGAACCAGGCGGGGCCCGCGTACGGGCGGCCGTCGACCTCCCGCCACGGCAGTTCCAGGCGGCCGATCAGCCGCCGCTCGGTGCGTCCCTCGTGGGGCACGGAGAGCGTGGAGTTGATGAGCACCAGACCGAGCGCGCTGGTGGCCCACAACGTCGCCTTGCCCAGGCCGTAGGAACCGCCGGCCGAACGCCCGGACTTGAGACTCTCGAGCTGGCGCCTGACCACGGCGGCGAACTTCCCGTCCGCGTAGTCGTCGCCGGTGAGGCCGGAGGCGTTGTAGTCGTCGACACGGAGCAGAACCAGACGGCCCTTCTCGTACATGTCGCGCACGCCGGCGTCCACGACCCGCCCGACCTTCTGGTTGCCTGCGAGTTCGGAGACGGCCGAGTAGTGCGGGAAGAGGTCGTTCCAGAGGATCGCGTCGCGGAAGGCGTCAAGGTGTTCGCCGGTCAGCTCGTGCAGGGTGTAGCGCACTCGGACGGGACGACCGTTCTCCGTCAAGCGCTCATCGAGGCTGTTCTGACAGGTCTCTCGTGCGAGTACCTGTACGTCCGCGTCGAAGGCGAAGGCGGCGGCATTGCCCAGTTCCCGCCCGCCGTCGGGGTAGCCGGGACGGTGGTACCACGTCACCGGGAGACCGGCCTGCGTGTCGGTGGTACGCGTGTGCACCGTGCCGAGGTCCGTGCCGAGCGCCTTGGCGATGTCCGCCATCACCGTGGGGCGTGGCGTCGACCTCCTTGTGATCCACGCGGAGACAGCGGCTCGGGTCAGGCCGAGCTCCTCGGCCAGTTCGGCCTGTGTCTTCCCCGCTAGCTTGAGCTGCCGGGCCAGCCACGGCCCGAACTCCTCACCTGTCTCCACGCGCCACCTGCTCTTCCTCTCGGACCGTCACGGTGACGCTATTTGACATCGGCGATCTTGTCAATCGATAGTTGACCGAACGATCCCGATCCTCTCGCTCAGCACCACCGCCCGACTTGTCCGGATCGACCGCTTTGCGCCCGATCAACCCAAGGCGAAGAGGCGGAATCGTCAACTCCATACAGGGGAACGACAGTTCGCCTTGCACCCGGCCCGTTCCACCGCTACGTTCTTCGACGATGGGAAAGCCGTCCCGCTCGTACATCCGGAATTCCGGTAGGACGATCGGCCGGGGTAGAAATGCGTCCGCATAAGGCCCGGAGCGCGAGGGGACCATTGCGTCCACGGAACCCCCGGAACGGCACCGGAAAGATGTTTCGGGAAAGGGCTGGCGGCACCAGCCCTGGACCCGCTAGCGTTTCGCAACGGGAGAGAATCCCGAAACAAGAACCATTGCGTTTCACGGGGGAATTGGGCTGTAACGCCCCTGTGCGAACACGCGAAAATAAGCAACAGGGGAGGGCTCATGGACGAGGACGACTGCGGTTTCCTGCCGCTTTCGAAGCGGGAGCTCAGCGCTTTAGGGCTGAGTATCCGGACGGCAAAGAGCAAAGCGGAAGTGACGCGCATCCTGCAGGGGTACGAGCTGTCCGAAGAAGACTTCGAGAAGGGCTTCCCGTACCTGATGAAGGTGGTCCGGGACCTGCCCCCCGACACGGCCGACCGCACACCCTGACACCCCCGCCGTCATGTCCTCATCAGCGCCTGCACCAGGGAAGACGGCCCCTCGAAGGCTCTCTTCGACACCCCGGCGCACCCACACCGACACGGGCCGGTCCCGACAGCCGGCGGCCGGCCCGTCCCTCACCGCCCACCTCATGTCCCAGGAGCCCAGAACAGTGCCGTCCTCGTCCTCCGCAGTCATCGAAACCGTTCTCGAGCAGTCCGCCCGCGTCCTCCAGACTTATGCCGTGGACCCCGGCCTCGTGGCCGAGCACGCCAACGGCGAACGCCGTATCACACAGGGCGGATACGGTGACCGGCAGCTTTTCGAACTCGTCCAGAACGCGGCCGACGAAATCGCGGACGAACCCGGAGGGACAATCCACGTCGTCCTCACGGGCAGCCATTTGTACTGCGCGAACGAGGGCAACCCGGTGACCCCGGAAGGCGCGGAGACGATTCTTCGAATGAGCATGTCGAAGAAGCGCGGCGGTCAGATCGGGCGTTTCGGAGTCGGCGTGAAGTCCGTTCTCGTGGTGACGGACACCCCCGAATTCTTCAGCAGCAGCGGCAGCTTCGGATTCAACCGGGCCTGGTCCTACGAGAGGATCAAATCCGTGCCCGGTGTGACGGCGCGCTACGGCCCGGATTTCGACGCCCCCGTCCTGCGCATGGCCCGCCCTCTCGACATGCAGGCGGAACGCGCCGCCGACCCCGTGCTCGACGAGCTGCTCGCCTGGGCGACCACGGTCGTCCGACTCCCCCTGCTCCCGAAGGCCGACGAGCGGCTGGCCCGGGACATGCACGGCGCCAGAGGCAAGGACCACGGCGAACCCCGAGAGGAGTTCCCGATCGGCTTCCAGCTCTTCTCGCCGCACGTGGCGAAGGTCGTGCTGGAGGACCGCCGACCCAGGCCCGCGGCTCGCCGGACACTGACCGCCGACCGGTCCGGCAACCTGCACACCGTGGTCGAGGAGCGCACCGACAAGGCCTCCACCACCGAGCGGTGGCGCGTCTTCACGGTCACACACGAGCCCGGTCCCGCGGCCCGCGGCGACGCCGGAGAGCTGCACGACCGCATCACACTCGACCTGTCCTGGGGCGTCCCCGCCCTGGAGAGGGATCCGGAGAGCGGCCTGTACGTCAGCCCGCGCTCACGCGGTCGCGGCAAGTTCTGGTCCTTCTTCCCGACCAAGTACGAGATGTCGCTGAGCGGCATCCTGAACGGCGCCTGGAAGACCAACGAGGACCGCCAGAACCTGCTCGACTCCTCGGCCTTCAACCAGGACATGATCAGAAGGTCGGCGCAGCTGGTCGTCGACTCCCTTCCCGCCCTGGCTCCCGCCGAGGACCCGGCCGCCTACCTGCCGCTGCTCCCGGGTCGTGTCAAGGAAGCCATCAGCTGGGCCGACGAATTCCTGACCCGTGAGATCTGGATGCGGGCCGGCCGCTGCCCGTCACTGCCCGATCAGGACGGTGTCCTGCGCGTCCCCACAGCGCTTCGCGTCCATCCACGGCTCGACAAGGACCCCCGGAAGCTGTCCCGTTGGCTGCGGATGTGGCACGAGTGCCCGGACCGCCCCACCGACTGGCTGCATCCGAGCGTCGAGGCCGACAGCCTGCGCTCCGGAAAGGTCGAGCACATCCTCGCCGCGGCCGGGCACGGGCGGGCCGAGGTCCGTGAATGGCTGGAGGCTCTGGTGGAGCGCGGCACGCCGCAGGCGTCGGCCGTGGCCGTCCGCATCCTCGCGGACATGATCGAGCAGGGCTCCCCCTTCGCCGAGGAGGCGCGGAAGGCCCGCATCGTGCTCACCGAGGAGCACGGTCTCGTCGCCCCGGTGCACGGCAAGGTGTTCCGCCGTGCCGACCAGGACGGGCTGCGCGAGTCCACGGTGTACGTGGTCGCCGATCTGGCGCAGGACCCGTCGCTGGCGCACGCCCTGAACGTTCTCGGCATCCGCGAGGCCGATGCCGAGGGCCGCTTCATCAGCGTCCTCGACCGGGGCTTCGAGCACTATTCCGATTCGGACTGGCTGCGGTTCTGGGAGCTCTTCCGCCGGGCAGGCGTCCGACGACTGGCTCACAAGGTCCTGGAACGGGTGCCCGAGCCCCGTTCGACGCTCCGTGTGCGGACCGCCGACAAGCGGTTCCGACCGATCGAGGACTGCATGCTGCCCGGTGTCGTGGTCGACGCCGAGCGCGACCCCGAGGTGGCCGTCGACATGCACTTCCACTCCGACGACACCTTCTTCTTCTCCCAGGTCGGCTTGCGGGACCGGCCGGCCGGTGGGATTCAGCCGCAGGCGGGCGAGGAATGGTTCGAGGAGTACCGCGCGGCCGTCCACTCCTCCTACCTGCGCACTCTGGACAACAGCGCTCCACGACCCGCGCTGAACCGGGTGAAGGTCGAGGGCGCCGCGATCGGTGGCCCGCTCCACCTCTTCCGCGCCCTCTCGTCGGAGTCCCGTGCCCGCTTCCTGAAGGAACTGCCCGACGACGCCGTGGTGGCCAACTGGACACGTCAGATCGGCGCCCAGACCGGCACCCGGCAGGCGGTGACGTCCCCGATCCGATGGATGCTGCGGAAGTACGGCACGGTCGCCACGTCGAAGGGCGTCAAGCCGCTCTCGGAAGCCGTCGGCCCCCAGCTCGACGCGTACCGCGACGTGCTGCCCGTCGCCGACATCTCCGCCGAGAAGGCCCGCAGGCTGCGTCTTCCCGGCACGGTCGAGGAAGTTCCCGCCGACCGGTGGAACACGCTCCTGGAGGAAGTGTCCCGCAGCGAGGACGACGTGTTCGTCGGCACCACCTACGTGATGTTGACCCGGTTCGGTGCCGACTTCCCCGAGGACTTCCTGACGCGTTGCCGGATCGGCGACGCGTGGGGCACCCGCCCCGACGACGAGATCACCGTCGCGGTCGGTGAGGTCGAGTACCGGGCCCTGCGCGCCGAGCAGATCCCGGCGCTGCTCGTGCCGACCGCCGGGGACGCCGAACTGATGGTCGAGAAGTGGGGGATGCTGCGCTACTCCGAGGTGATCAGTCGGGAGACCCGCGAAGTGGCGGAGGGCGACCCCGTGCCACTGGTCGAGCTGTTCCCCGCCCTGCGGCAGCGGCTGAACAGCGCCAACCGGAACAGCATGGTGCAGCGGTGCACCGAGTTGGAGGAGGTCACTCGTACCCCCAACGGCACCCAGACCTCCCCCTTGGACGCGGTACGCCAGGACAGCACCGTCAAGGTACGCGTGCCTCTGGAACCCGAACCGATGCTGCGGCTGATCGACCGGGAACTGGGCCTCGGCCTCGGCGCGGTCGGCTGCCGTGCGGTGCTGGAGCACCAGGAGCGCATGGCCCGCGACACCGAGCTGAAGGCGGCACGGAAGGCCGTGCGTGAGGCGAAGGACGTCGTGACCAAGATCGAGTTGCTGATCGGTGCGGACGCCCTCAGGGCAGGCCTCCCGGAGGGGTTGATGGAGGCAGAACTACAGGCGAACGGCGGTGTGGAGCCGTCCCCTCGTCGCATCGCCCAGATGGCGTTCAACGCACACGGCGACGGCGTGCTCAAGGAGCACGCCCGCGACATCCAGGCCCGCTTCCCCGACGCTCCGATGTCGTACGCGGGTTCGTCGTCAGCCATCGGGTTCGTCTCGGACCTGAAGCTGCCGATCACGTTCGCCGGTTCGCGGACTCCGTCACCGCCCCCGTTCGAGACCGTGGAGGGCCCGCGGGACTTTCCCGGCCTGCACGACTACCAGGAGGATTTGGTCCGCAACATCTCCACCATGCTCGACCGGCTGGCCCCGCAGCGTGGCATGCTGTCGCTGCCGACCGGCGCGGGCAAGACGCGGGTCACCGCCGAGGCCGTCATCCGCTGGGTCAAGCGGGTCGGCGATCTCAAGGGTCCGTTGCTGTGGATCGCGCAGACCGAAGAACTGTGCGAACAGGCAGTCCAGAGCTGGAAGTTCGTGTGGAGCAAGGTCGGTGCGGAACGGCCGCTCACCATCAGCCGCCTGTGGAACAGCAACGAGGTCGGGAACGTCGTCGACCACCCCCACCTGGTGGTCGCCATCGACGCCAAGCTGGAGAGGTGCCTGGGCACCGACCAGTACGCGTGGTTGCGCGAGGCCGCGCTGGTGATCGTGGACGAGGCTCACACCGCCATCTCGAAGCGCTACACAGAGATCCTGAGCCTGCTGGGACTCACCCAGTACGAGACCCGCCGGCATCTGCTCGGGCTGACCGCCACCCCGTTCCGCAACACCAATGAGGACGAAACCCGCCGGCTGATCAATCGCTTCGGCAACAGGCGGCTCGACGAGGGGGTCTTCCCGTCCGGCGACCCCTACCGTGACCTGCAGAACTGGGGCATGCTCGCCCAGGTGGAGCACCGGACGCTCGAAGGCGGCCGGATCGAGCTGAGCCGGGACGAGAAGACGCACGCCGAGCGCATGGCGGTGCTGTCCCGCGCCGCCGAGCAGCGACTCGCGGACGACCACGAGCGCAGCCGGCGCATCGTCGAATCGGTGGCAGAACTTCCGAAGGACTGGCCCACGTTGTTGTTCGCGACCTCCGTGGACCACGCCAAGTATCTGGCAGCCATGCTGAACGACCAAGGGGTGCCGTCCGCCGCCGTGGACTCGACGACCAGCGCGCAGGACCGTCGCACCCGCATCGAGAACTTTCGATACGGTCGCATTCGCGTCCTCACGAACTACGGTGTTCTCACCCAGGGGTTCGACGCCCCGTCGACCCGTGTCGTGGTCGTCGCGCGGCCGGTCTTCAGCAGGAACGTCTACCAGCAGATGATCGGTCGTGGTCTGCGCGGCCCCAGGAACGGCGGCAAGGACACCTGCCTGATCCTCAACGTCAGTGACAACATCGCCAACTTCGACACCCAGCTCGCGTTCAACCAGTTCGAGCACCTCTGGAGCCGCACGTGACCGACGTCTACCTCGACAGCCCTCCGCTCACGGCCGAGCAGCGGGCCGTGGTCGAGCAGCCCTGGGACGCGCGCGTCCTGGTCACCGCGGGCGCCGGGGCGGGCAAGACGCACACCCTGGTGCGCAGGCTGGACGCGCTGTGCGGTCACGAGGACCCCGACGAGGCGCTGGAGGCATCGGACATCCTCGTGCTCACCTTCTCGCGAGCCGCCGCTCGTGAGTTGCGCGAACGCATCACGCGGCACGGGGAGCGGGCCCGCCGGGTGCGCGCCCAGACCTTCGACGCGTGGGCGTACGGGGTGCTGGCACAGGCCTGTCCGGATCGGGAGTGGGGTGGCGTCTCCTTCGACGAGCGGATCCGCGCCGCGACCGAAGCGGTCGAGAAGGGCGCGCTGGAGGCAGGCGACTCCGTGCCGCCCGCCCACGTGATGATCGACGAGGTGCAGGACCTGCTGGGCGACCGGCGGGAACTGGTGGAGGCGTTGCTCGACCGCTACCAGGACAGTTGCGGCTTCACCGTGGTGGGCGACGCAGCCCAGTCCGTCTACGGCTTCCAGATCGAGGATCGGGAAGAACGCGACGCCGAGACCGGCCGGTTCTTCGAGTGGCTGCGGTACTCGTTCCCCGACGACTTGGTCGAACTGCGCCTCACGGAGAACTTCCGGGCCGTCACCACGGAGGCGCGGCTCGCTCTGCCGTACGGTCCCCGACTCCAGCGGGTCCGGGAAGCGGACGAGGCGACTGGGCTCTACGACGAGCTGCGCGACCTGCTCCTCGACCCGGTGAACGCGCACGGCGACCTCACCGACGAGTACACGCTGCAGGGTCTGCGGGATCTCGACGACACCTGTGCGATCCTCACCCGCGACAACCGGCAGGCGCTGGTGGTGTCGCAGCTCCTCCACGAGAACGGCGTCGAACACCGACTGCGCCGTCCCCTGGAGGAGCGGCCGGTGCCCTATTGGGTGGCCGAGCTGCTGCGCCGTACCGAGGCCAACGGTCTGACCGAGGACCGGTTCCGGTCGCTGCTCGCGGAGATACCGCTGCCCTACGAACCGAACCCGGCCGCCCTGTGGACCGTACTGCGGCGCGCCACGCGCTCGCCCGGCCGCACCGCGCTCGACCTGACCAGACTGCGCCGCCTGGTCGGCGACGGCCGGTTCCCCGACGAGGCGGCCGACCCGGAGACCGCACGGGTCGTCGTCTCCACCGTGCACCGCGCCAAGGGCCTGGAATTCGACCGGGTGATCGTGCTGACACCCCCGGCCGTCCCCGAGCTGAACAAGCACTACAAGGACGAACTCGACCTCCCCGCCGAAGCCCGAGCGTTGTACGTGGCGATGACACGCGCCCGACGAGACCTCTATCACATGAGTTCTCCCGAGCTGCCCCTGTTCCGAAGAGCGGGCAGTCGGAAGAACGGCCGACGCTACATCGGCGGATGGCGGTCGTACGACAGGTACGGGATCGTCGCGGAGGCCGGCGACATCTGCCGGGACGTCCCGCCCGGCCACGCGTCGGACGCCGTGGCGACCCAGGAGTATCTCCTGGAGCGGGTCCGCCCGGGGCACGAGGTGGTCCTGCGCAGGCGCCACGACCTGCCGATGGGGGAGGCCCAGAGCCCGCCGTACGCACTGATCCACGAAGGGCGTGAGATCGGAGAGGCGTCGGAGCGGTTCCGGACGGGGTTGTTCCAGGTACAGAAGGTCAACCGGACGTGGGACCCGTGGTGGCCCGACGAGATCCACGGCCTGCGGATCGACACTCTGGAGACCGTGGCGGGCGGTGTCGCCGCCGGCGCCAACGCCGGCCTCGGCGACCGAGGGGTGTGGATCGCGCCCCGGATGACCGGTATCGGCATGTTTCGACGCGCTGAAGACAACGAGGAGCAGGGCGCATGACGTACGGGGCAGGTCGGCACTCCGAGCACTACCGGGTGCGGGACGAGGAACTACTCGTGGGACTACGTCGTGAACTCTTCGGCCCCGCCGAGGACGCCACGCCGGAGGAGCGGGCCGAGATTCTCGCCCAGGACGCGCCGATCGACCGTTATCTGACCGGCGTGCTGTACCCGCGTGCCTCCAAGGAGCGGAAGAGCGAGGACTCCGCCGAACAGGACGGCCCGGACGCTGCTCCGTTGCCCGCTCGTAGGGATGCCGAGGAGGCCGGCGGCACCGAGGATCTGGGCGTCTCGGGAGACAGACGGCCCTCTTCCATGGGGCTGACGTTCGCAGTCGCCTCGGAGACGAGCACGATCGTGGTCTCCACGCGTGCCGCGGTATACGAGCCCACCGACGCCGAGGGCAATCCGATCCCGGCGCGCCGCGCCGAGGCCCGGACCACCGCCGAACAGCGGGAGCGGTGGCACCGCAAGGAACTGGACCTCCCCGACGTCCCGATCGACGTCACCACCCCCGTCGGCGACATGCGGGTGGATCTCGACGACAGGGCGCAACTGCGTGTCGTCGTCCGCCGCCCCGACCCCGGCACGGGAACGGTCACGATCACGGTGACGCTGGTCAACAAGCAGAAGGTCGGCGAATGGGACCTCCAGGACGCCTTCGCCCTGTTCCAGTGCGGCATGAGGGTCCGGGCCGCCGACGGTTCCAGCGCGATCGTCGAGCGTCCCGCCCCGACCGCCGCGCACGACCCCGAGATCGCCACCAGCCGGCTGCTGCACCGCCACGCCCCGACCTTCGCCGTCGGACACGGCTGCGCCGCCGCGTGGGACTGGGTGCCCTCGCCCATAGGGATGACCGAAGCCCGCGACGCCGCAGTCCACGAGGTGCGCACCGAGTTCGTGCCCAGCGTGGAGGTGCTGCTGACCGATTCCAACCCGGAGATCGACAGCTCGTCGCTGTCCATGCTGGGCCTGGCCGAGAAGTCCGACGCCGAGGTGCTGGCGGCATTGGAGACACTCGCCACGGGCTACGAGGACTGGATCGCCCGCAAGTCGGCCGAGGCGGACGCTCTGGTGGGCGGCCCGCACGAGAGACCCGCGCGGGACCGGGTGAAGGCCTGCCGCGAGGCGCTCGGCCGGATCCGTGAGGGCATCGGGCTGCTGCGGGACAAGCCCGATCTGATGAGGGCTTTCCGGCTCGCCAACCGCGCCATGGCCGACCAGCGTGCGCGCAGCGCCTGGGTGAAGGGCGGACGCGTCGGCAGCCCCGATCCGGCAGCCGGTCGCTGGCGGCCGTTCCAGATCGCCTTTCTGCTGCTCTGCCTGGCCGGCATCGACGACCCGAAACACGACGACAGGAAGATCTCCGACCTCCTGTGGTTCCCCACCGGTGGTGGCAAGACGGAGGCGTACCTCGGGCTGATCGCCCTGACGTCCTTCCTGCGCCGCATCCGCAAGGGGCCGCGCGGCGGCGGTGTCACCGTCCTCATGCGCTACACGCTCCGGCTGCTCACCCTGCAGCAGTTCGAGCGTGCGGCGATCCTGCTCTGTGCCATGGAGCACATGCGGCGACGCACGCCCGAGCTGGGCGACGAGGAGTTCTCCGTCGGCATGTGGGTGGGCCGCTCGGCCACGCCCAACACGCTGGCGGAGGCCGCCGCCAGACTCGACGAGCTGCGCACCGACCTCGACAAGCGGCTCGCCACCGAGAACCCCGTCCAGTTGCATGCCTGTCCCTGGTGCGGGACCCGCCTCGACGCACGGAACTACGAGGTCGACGAGGTGGCCCAGCGGATGTACATCCGCTGCCCCGGCGGGGACTGCGACTTCGCCGACGGACTGCCCGTCCACCTGATCGACCAGGCGGTCTACGACGCGCGCCCGACGCTCGTGATCGCCACCGTCGACAAGTTCGCCTCGATGCCTTGGCGCCCGGCGACGTCCGCGCTCTTCAACCGCGACGACCCGGACGACGGCACCCCTCCCCCCGAGCTGATCGTCCAGGACGAACTCCATCTGATCTCCGGTCCGTTGGGCACGCTCACGGGCCTGTACGAAACGGCGGTGGACGCGCTGGCCGACCACCCCAAGGTGATCGCCTCGACAGCGACCATCCGGCGAGCGGCCGACCAGGGCCGCCGCCTCTTCGACCGTGACGTGCGACAGTTCCCGCCCGCCGGCCTTGACGCGCGCGACTCGTGGTTCGCCGTGGAGACTCCGCGCGAGGAGAAGGCCAGCCGACGCTACGTAGGTCTTCTGGCCCCCGGCACCAGCCAGGCCACGCTGCTCATCCGTACGTACGCCACACTGTTGCACCGGGCCCTGCACGCCGACACCGACGACAAGGTGCGCGACGCGTACTGGAGTCTCGTCGGTTACTTCAACAGTCTGCGGCTGTTGTCCGCGGCCGAACTCCAGGTCCACGACGACGTCGTGGCCTATCTGGAAGTCCTCGCCGAGCGCGAGGGCGTCACGGTTCGCCAGATCGCCAACTACTCGGAGCTGACCAGCCGCATCGACGCCAGCGAGATCCCCACGCGCCTCAAAGGCATCGAGAAGCGGCTCCCCGACGAGGACACCGTGGACGTGCTGCTCGCCACCAACATGATCGCGGTGGGCGTTGACGTGGACCGGCTGGGTCTGATGGCCGTGATGGGCCAGCCACAGACGACCGCCGAGTACATCCAGGCCACGAGCCGTGTCGGGCGCGCCCATCCCGGTCTGGTCGCCGTGATGCTCAACTCCGCTCGCGCACGGGACCGTTCTCACTACGAGAACTTCCAGCACTACCACTCGGCTCTCTACCGCGAGGTCGAGTCCACGTCCGTGACCCCGTTCTCCGCCCGTGCCCGCGAACGGGGCCTGCACGCGGTGATCGTCGCCCTCGCCCGCATCCTGGTCCCCGAGGCCCGCCCGAACGATGGCGCCGGCAGGATCCAGGCCTACGAGGGCGTCCTTCGCGGGCGCATCAAGAAGCTGCTGCTGGAGCGCGTCCGCGCGGTGACTCCGGAGGAGGCCGCCAGCGTGGAGAAGGACTTCGACGAGTTCGTCGACTGGTGGCTCGAGGAGGCCGACATCCACAACAAGCTGCTCTTCGAACCGCAGAAGGGCAGCCGTGCGCCCGCACTCCTGAGGCCGTACGACGACGATTCCACCGAGCCGTACCGCACGCTGTGGAGCCTGCGCGACGTCGACGCCGAGTCCGCCCTGTTCATGGAGGGAACCCGATGACCCCGCCGCCCGCGAGACGCCGCCGGACCGGAGCGAACGGCTCGACGCCCGCCCACAACCTGCCGCGGCGCGGCGCCGTCCGGCGCGCCCAGGCGATCACCACGTACGGCGTCGGCTCGCTCGTCGCCGTCGATCACGAGTCCTTCATCGTCTCGGGACTGGACGAGGCCGACCGCAGCTGGAACGACCGCGAGGCACCCCGCATCCACGAGCGGCGCCTGGAACGGCTGCTCGGGGTCGATCACTTCCGTCTGCCGCCGGCGTCCGACGACGACAGCAATGACGGTCTGCGGGTGCGCCGCTTCCCCTTGATGCATTCCTGCCCCGAATGCAACGAGCTGCAGAGGCATCGGGACTTCGCTCCACCGCCCGGTAGAAGCGTCTGCGGCACGTGCGAGGCGGACCTCGTCCCGTCCCGCTTCGTCGTCGCCTGCGAGGCCGGACACCTCGACGAGTTCCCCTACTGGCAGTGGGTGCATCGCTCGTCCGACCGTGGATCGGGGGTGTCCGGGGGGTGTGGGGGCAGGCTCAGGATGCGCACCTCCGGGCGTACCTCCTCGCTCCGCTCGATCCTCGTCTCCTGCACCTGCGGGAAGGTGCCCGAGGTCTCGATGGAAGGTTCCTTCCGCAGAAGCGCGTTGAAGGATCTCGGGCTCACGTGCCGCGGCACCCGTCCCTGGCTCGGCGCTTCCCTCCCGGCCCAGAAGTGCGGGCGTCCCCTGCGGACGTTGCAGCGCGGTTCCTCCTCGGTGTGGCAGCCGGTGCTGAAGTCGGCGCTCTCCATCCCGCCGTGGAGCAGCGGCCGCGCGGATCCGCTGGCGGAGCACTGGGAGGCTCTTCGCCACCTCGAGAACCGTGAGCACATCGGCATCTATCTGCAGGGCGCGTTCAAGGGTCGGTGTCCGCTCTCGCTCGACGAGGTGATGACCCTGCTCGACGCGGAACGCGAGGAGGAGGCCGAGGGAGACGCGGCCAAGTCCTTCGACCACCGCTACCGCGCCCTGCGCAACAAGGAGTACGAACGCCTGCGCGCCGGCAACGACGAGAGCGAGCACTCCCGTGACGAGCAGTTCGTCTGCGAGACCCCACTCGGTGACCGGAGCGTGCTCGAACCGCTGGGTGTCACCGGCCCGATGCTGGTCAAGAAGCTGCGCGAGGTGCGGGCCCTGAAGGCCTTCACCCGGCTCGTCGACGCCGAGTCGACGACCGACGCGAAGGAGATGGCGCTCTCCGAGAAGCCCCTGCGCTGGTTGCCGGCCATGGAGGTCCGTGGCGAGGGCGTCTTCCTCCGCCTGGACGAGGAGCGACTGAGCGCATGGGAGAAGCAGGCCGCGGTGGTGGACCGGGGCGAGCGCATGCGCGGCGCCCATCAGCGGATGCTCGATCAGCGGGCCGACGATCCCACCCGGGCCGTGGCGTCCCCGGCTACCCCACGCCTTGTGCTGCTGCACACCCTCGCGCATGTCCTCATCAACGAATGGAGTCTGGAGTCCGGTTACCCGGCCGCGTCCCTGCGAGAGCGGCTGTACGCCGACGACGAGATGGCAGGCGTGCTCGTGTACACGGCGACGAGCGACTCGGCCGGCAGCCTCGGTGGACTGGTCGCGCAGGGCGAGCCGGAGCGCCTCAGCGAGACGATCCGTTCGGCCGTACGTCGCGCCGAGTGGTGTTCCGCGGACCCCCTATGTCTAGAGGCCGAGACGTCCGGCGCCGACGGGACCAACCTGGCCGCCTGTCACGCGTGCGTGATGCTCCCGGAGACGAGCTGCGAGCACAACAACATCCTGCTCGACCGCGCGCTGCTCGTCGGCACGCCGGACGATCCCGAGGTGGGCTTCTTCCGAAGGGCGCTCACCCCAGGGGGATGAGTGGCGCGAGGGCGGGGCAGCAGGAACCGGGCCGCCCCGCCCTCCCGCACACTGGGGCACGCTTCGATCTCCTGACCGGAGCTTCTGTCACGAAGGCCGTCGCGAGGGCTCACTCCGACGAACGATGCCCGATCCCGGTGCGGTCTACGCCGTCGCCGCCAGTTCCGCGCGGCCGAAGAGGAGGGCGTAGCCGGGCGGGAGCTGGTTCAGGACGCGGGTCGTCAGGTCCTCGCCGATCCGGTCCGCGAGGACGCTCAGGACCGAGCTGACGTCCCAGCGTGCCGTCGCCGGGGTCGAGCCGTCGATGCGGGTCGCCACCGACTCGACGAACTCACGGGCGGTGAGCGGGTGGGTCGCCGGGATCTGGGAGGCGATCACCCGGCCCGCCTCCAGGGGGAGCGCCTGGGCCAGGGCCACGCGTTCCTCGCCGGTCACATGGCCGCCCAGGGCCGAGAGGACGATCCGTGTGACGCTCTCCGCCTCCGCCCTCGTCGGGTACTGGCCCGCCTCACGCACCGCCTCGGTCAGCTCCAGCCAGCCGGCGTCCTCGACCGCGCCCCTGACGTCGGCGCGGGGGCGCAGGGACGGGGCGGGTGCGGGAATGGTCGTTCTGGGCTGCGGGGTCGTCACGGTCATCGTGCTGGCTCCTCCTCCGGGACACTTCGGGGCACCGAGAGCCCGGTACCCCGTAATGCAGCGGGCATGAGCGGGAGTTCGGCCAATGTGCGGCATGAGGTGTGTGCGGCACCGGTGCGGCGTGCGGCGAGGGCGCGGCGTGCGGCGGCCGGCGCGGCGTGCGGCGCCGGTGGCCCGTGCGGCGCGGCGCCGGTGCCGGCTCGGTGCCGCGGGCAGGCGACCGTGTCCCGGGCCCCGCTCGGGCCACGGGACGCGTCGGTGCGGTCGGCGGCAGATCGGCGGCGGGTCGGCGGCGGCCACGGCGGCGGGGACCGCTTCGGCGGTCGGTCCGGGGCCGCCGTCTTCCGTCGGGTTCCGACGGCCGGGCGGGCGGCCCGTCGTCAGCCGCTGATCTGCTTGCGTCCTTCGCCGCCGCCGCTGATCTGGATGCGGCGCGGCTTGGCCTGTTCGGCCACCGGGATGCGCAGGGTCAGGACGCCGGCGTCGTACGAGGCGTCGATGCGGTCGGTGTCGAGGGTCTCGCCCAGGAACAGCTGGCGGGTGAAGGTACCCGTGGGCCGCTCGGCGACCAGCATCTCGGCGTCCTCGGGAGCGGGGCTGCGCCGCTCGGCGCGGACGTTGAGGACGTTGCGCTCGACGTCCAGCTCGATCGTCTCGGGGTCGATGCCGGGCAGGTCGAAGTGGACGAGGAACTCGTCACCGGACCGGTAGGCGTCCATCGGCATCGCGGACGGCCGGGCGTTGGCGCCGAAGACCTGCTGCGCGAGTCGGTCGAAATCGCGGAACGGGTCGGTGCGCATGAGCATCACAGGTCACTCCTCTCCTCGGGGGCTGGAATGCGATGCCCTTCGACTTCTTATATAACTCTCCGCTGGAAACTTGACAAGCCTCGACTCAGGTTCGTTTCGTCCGGTTGTCGGCGCGTTAACCTCGGCCCAGACCCGCGCGTGCCGCACAGGAGGCAGACATGGCCAGGATCCCCAGCTCGATCGTCGCCGCGACCGGACTCGTCGGCGGCTACGGCGTCGCCCGCTGGACGAGGAAGCGGCAGCTCGGCGGGGCCGTCCTGGCCGTCGCCGGCGCCGCCGCGGCACAGCAGTGGCGCAGGCGGGCCGGCGGGCCGGCCGCGGGTGCGCTGACCGCCGCGTACGTCGCCGCCTTCGCCGGATCCCACCCGCTCGCCAAGAAGGTCGGCGCCTGGCCGTCCGTCCTGGGCGTGGCCGGGGCCGTGGCCCTCGCCTCCTGGGCCGTGGCCGACCGCAAGGCGTAGACCGGCGGGGCGATCCCCGGGGCGCACCCCGCGTCCAGCCCACCCCGCGTCCGGCCACCCCGCGTCCAGCGCACCCCGCACCCGGCCATCCCGCATCCGGCACCGACGCACGACGCCGCCCGCGGGCCGCCCGCGCCCCTACGACGCCCTCTCGGCTCCCGCCCGGAACGCCCGCCGGTACGCCTGCGGGCTCGTCCCCGCCACCTTCCGGAAGCGTTCCCGGAAGGCCGTGGGCGAGCCGAACCCCACCCGGGCGGCGATCCGTTCCACCGGATGGTCCGTCGCCTCCAGGAGGTACTGCGCGCGCCGCACCCGCGCCCGGTGCAGCCACTGCAGCGGTGTCGTGCCGGTCTGCTCGCGGAACCGGCGGTTGAGGGTGCGCGCGCTCATGCCGGCCCGCGCCGCGATCTCGTCCAGGGTGTGGTCGCGGTCGCAGTGCTCCTCGAGCCAGGCCAGCAGGGGCTCCAGGGTCGCGCCCGCCGGAGCCGGGGGCAGGTCGTGGACGATGAACTGGGCCTGCCCGCCCTCCCGTTCCAACGGCATCACCGACATCCGGGCCGCGTGTGCGGCGACCGCCGAGCCGAAGTCCTTGCGGATCATGTGCAGGCACATGTCCAGGGCCGCCGCGGCGCCGGCGGAGGTGAGGAACTGGCCGTTGTCGACGTAGAGGACGTTCGGGTCGACGGTCACCTCGGGGTGCCGTTCGGCCAGGCGCGTGGCCGCGGCCCAGTGGGTCGTCGCGCGCAGGCCGTCCAGCAGGCCCGTCGCCGCCAGGAGGAACGCGCCCACGCAGATCGACGCGATGCGCGTGCCGTTCGCCGCGGCCTCGCGCAGGGCCTGCGCGACTGCCCCGGGCAGCGCCTCGGGGGGTTCCGCGACGCCCGGCAGCACGATCGTGCCAGCGTCCGCGAGTGCGTCGAGGCCGTACGGCGCCCGCACGGTGAAGGCTCCCGCGCCGACCTCCTCCCGCACCGAGCACACCTTCACCCGGTACGGCGTCCGGCCGTCGGGCAGCCGCGCCCGGCCGAAGGTGTCGACGGGGGCGGACAGGTCGAACGGGATGACCCCGTCCAGCGCGAGCACGGCGACGGTGTGCATGGCAGGAACCTAGCCGTACGACGGCCTGCCGCCAACCGCGTCCAGCAGCACGGGGGGACGGCGGGCCCTGGCCGTACGGCTGGCGAGAATCCGTTGGTTGCTGGCAGTCCCGCCACTTCTGGGCGGCCGCCGCCGCCCGTACCGTCCCCGCGTGAACAAGTTCCTGCTGACCGTCCACGTGCTCGCCGCGATCCTCGCCATCGGCCCCGTCGCCGTCGCCGCCAGCATGTTCCCGCCCGCCGCGCGCCGCGCGCTCGCCGCACCGCAGGACGAGAGCGCCGCCGCGACGCTCCGGCTGCTGCACCGGATCTGCCGGGTCTACGCCGTCGTCGGCGTCGTCGTCCCGGTCTTCGGCTTCGCCACGGCGAGCGGGATGGGCGTCCTCGGCAGCGCGTGGCTGATCGCGTCGATCGTGCTGACGGCCCTCGCCGCCGTCGTCCTGGCCGCGCTGGTGCTGCCCGCGCAGACCGCGCTCCTCGAGGAAGCGGCCGCAACGGCCCGGGCGACGTCCCCCGGGCAGACCCCGTCCCCCGGACACGCCACGCTCCGCGAGGAAGCCGCCGGAACCGACCGCACCGCGCCGGCCGCCCGTACGGCCGGGCCCGCCCGGCCTCCGCTCCGCCGCGGGGCGGCGGGGGCCGGGCGGGCCGCGCGGCTCGCCATGTTCACCGGGATGTTCAACCTGCTGTGGGCCACGGTGACGGTTCTGATGATCGTCCGGCCGGGCTCCACCACGGGCGCCTGACCGTCACGGCCTGCTCGCCGCCGGCGGCGCCGAGGGACCGCGGCCGGTGCCGGACGGCCGGGCGTTCTTCGCCGCCGCCTTGGCCCGGCCGGCCACCGCCGTCAGCGGGCGGGCGACGTCCTCCAGGGAGCGGCGCTCGGCGCTGACCGCGAGGGCCGCCGCGACGAGCCCGGCCGCGCACATCAGCGCCGCGCCGATCGAGAAGGCGAGGACCGTGTCGCCGACCCGGCCCGTGCCCGTCAGGTCGGCGAACAGCAGCGGGCCGCTGATGCCGCCGGCTGCGGTGCCGAGGGCGTAGAAGAAGGCGATGGACATCGCCCGGGTCTCCATCGGGAAGATCTCCGAGACCGTGAGGTAGGCGCTGGAGGCGCCCGCGGAGGCGAAGAACAGCACGGCGCACCAGCAGGCCGTCAGCGTGCCGGCGCCCAGGGAGCCCCGGTCGAACAGCCAGGCCGTGCCGAACAGGAGCAGACCGGACAGGAGGTAGGTCGAGGAGATCATGATCCTGCGGCCGACCGTGTCGAACAGCTTGCCCAGCACCAGCGGGCCGAAGAAGTTGCCGACCGCGATCACGGCGAAGTAGTAGCCGGTGCGGTCGGAGGGCACGTCGAAGAACTTGGTCAGGATCGCGCCGAAGCCGAAGGTGATGGCGTTGTAGAGGAACGCCTGGCCGATGAAGAGGGAGAAGCCCAGCACGGCGCGCTTGCGGTACCGGCCGAAGACCGTGCGGGCGATCTCCAGGAAGGTCACGTTCTCGCGCCGGCGGATCTCCAGTTCGCCCTCGGGGTCGGGGAGCGGCTCGCCTCGTTCGGCCTCGATCGTGCGCTCGATGTCCGAGACGATCTCCTCGGCCTCACGGTCCCGGCCGTGGATCAGCAGCCAGCGGGGGCTCTCCGGCACGTGCCGCCGGACCAGCAGGATGACCAGGGCGAGCACGGCGCCGAGCGCGAAGGTGAGGCGCCAGCCGACGTTCCTGGCCAGCAGGTCGGTGTCGAGGGCGACGATCGACAGCAGGGAGCCGCCGACCGCGCCGAGCCAGAAGCTGCCGTTGATGATCAGGTCCACCCGGCCGCGGTAGTCCGCCGGGATCAGCTCGTCGATCGCGGAGTTGATCGCCGCGTACTCGCCGCCGATGCCGAAGCCGGTGAGGAAGCGGAACAGCAGGAACCACCAGGCCTCCCACGAGACGGCCGTCAGCGCCGTCGCCGCGAGATACACCGCCAGGGTGATCATGAAGAGGTTCTTCCGGCCGAAGCGGTCGGTCAGCCGGCCCCAGAAGAGGGCCCCCAGGCAGGCGCCCGCGACGTACAGCGCGGCGGCGATGCCGGTGATCTGCCCGGAGGTGATCGACAGCCCGCTGCCGGGCTCCGCCAGACGGCCGGCGATGTTGCCGACGACCGTGACCTCCAGGCCGTCCAGGATCCAGACGGTGCCCAGGCCGATCACGATCGTCCAGTGCCACCGGGACCAGGGCAGGCGGTCCAGCCGGGCGGGAATGGTGGTGGTGATGGTCCGGCCGGTCTCGGCCTGCGCTGTGCTCATGGGCTCCCTCCTCCTCGAAGGCGGGTTATCGGGTGCCCTGGCCGCGCCGGAACAGTCCGCTCACGCTCCCAGCCCGCGGGAGACCGCGTAGATCAGCAGGCCCGCCAGGGAGCCCACCACCGTGCCGTTGATCCGGATGAACTGCAGGTCGCGGCCGATGTGCGCCTCGATCTTGCGGGTGGTGTGCTCGGCGTCCCAGCCCGCCACCGTGTCGGTGATCAGCGAGGTGATCTCCTTGCGGTAGGTCGTGACCACGTGCACCGCCGCGCCCTCCACCCAGCTGTCGACCTTGTTCTGCATCTTCGGCTCGGTCGCCATCCGCGTGCCCAGCGACAGCAGCGCGCGCCGCACCCGCAGCCGCAGCTCGCTGCGCTCGTCCTCCGCCGCCGTGACGATCATCGACCGTACGGCCGTCCACGCGGACGCGATCAGGTCCTGCACCTCGCCCCGGCGCAGCACCTCGGTCTTGAGCCGCTCCACCCGCGCCCGGGTGTCCGTGTCGGACTGCAGGTCGGCGGCGAAGTCGGTGAGGAAACGGTCCAGCGCGCCCCGGGCCGGGTGCGAGGGCATGTCCCGCATCTCGGTGACGAACCGCAGCAGCTCCTTGTAGACCCGCTCGCCGACCTTCCGGTCCACGAACCGCGGGGTCCAGCCCGGCGCACCGCCCTCCACCGCCACCATCACGTCGTCCCGGTGCACCACCAGCCAGTCCTGCGCCCGGGACACCACCAGGTCCACCACCCGCCGGTGCCCGCCGTCGGCGACGATCTTCTCCAGCATGGTGCCGAGGCCCGGCGCGATCTCCTGGGCGTCGGCCCGCCGGGTGACGGCCTCACCGACCACCGCCTGCACGTCCGCGTCCCGCAGCACGGTCAGCGCGCCGCGCAGCGCGGTCGCCAGCTCCGCCGTCACCCGGTCGGCGTGCTCCGGTTCGGCCAGCCAGGCCCCGAGCCGGCTGCCGATGCCGACCGTGCGCAGCCGCTGCCGTACGACGTCCTCGGACAGGAAGTTCTCGCCGACGAACTCGCCCAGCGAGACGCCCAGCTGGTCCTTCTTGGTGGGGATGATCGCTGTGTGCGGGATGGGCAGGCCGAGCGGATGCCGGAACAGGGCGGTGACGGCGAACCAGTCGGCGAGCGCGCCCACCATGCCCGCCTCGGCCGCCGCCGCCACGTAGTCCGTCCACGCCCCGGCCCCCGCGTGCCCGGCCGTCTTCGCCAGGACGTAGATCACGGCGACCGCCAGCAGCATGCCCGTCGCCGTGAGCTTCATCCGCCGCACCCCGCGCCGGCGCTCCTCGTCGGCCGGGGTGAACGCCGTCATGGTCCGGTACGACGCGCCCCGCCCCGGCGTTCCCGTCTCGGTAGGTTCCATCAGCTCCATCCGTTCGGTGATCCCGCCCACAATTGTCCCTTCCTGACCGACATCAGGAACGCAGCGGCCGTTCCGGGCGTCTGTCTGGAGGGGGTTTTCCCGACAGGGTCCTGTCGGACCTCCCCGGCCCATGACGCATCATGGGTGCACAAGATCGGAGCCTCGGGCTCCCATCTCCCGAGGAGAACAACACCAGCGTGACCAAGCGTCATGGTTATGCCGTCCTGAGCGCACTCGCCGCCCTGGTCGTGGCCCTGTCCGCCGGCATCTACGTCACCGTCGCGGCCGGCGACCCGGCCCCCGGCGGCACCTTCGCCGACAACCGCCCGCACCGCGGCCCCGCCGACCCCGCCTCCACCCGCACCTGGGTCGGCGCCTGGGCCACCGCCCCGGTGGGCGGCGAACCCGGCACCGAGGCGGCCGGCCTCGCGGGGCGTTCGGTCCGCAACGTCGTCCACACCTCCGCCGGCGGTACGGGTGCCCGCATCACGCTGTCCAATCTCTACGGCCGCACACCGCTGACCATCACCCACGCCACGCTCGCCCTCGCGGCCGGCGACGGCACCGCCGCGGCCGACGCGGGAACGATGCGCCGCCTCACCTTCGGCGGCAGCGCCGGCGTGGTCGTCCCCGCGGGCGGGCAGACCGTCAGCGACGCCGTGCGCCTCGCCGTGCCGCGCGACAGCGACGTCCTGGTCACCACCTACTCCCCCACCCCCTCCGGCCCGGTCACCTACCACCGCCACGCCCGCCAGGTGTCCTATCTGGCCACCGGCGACCGCACCGAGGACGCCACCGGGATCCCGTACACCGGGCGCACCCCGTTCTGGCGGTACGTGACCGCCCTGGACGTCCTCAGCGACGAGGCCGAGGGCACCGTCGTCGTCTTCGGCGACTCCATCACCGACGGCATCACCTCCACCCCCGGCGCCAACCACCGCTGGCCCGACCTGCTGGCCGGCCGGCTGCGCGGCGCGCTGGTGCGGGGGCAGCGCCTGCCGCGCTACAGCGTCGTCAACGAGGGCATCAGCGGCAACCAGGTGCTCGCCGACGGCCCCGGCCGGCCCGCCGCGAACCAGAGCGGACTCGGCCGCTTCCGCCGCGACGCCCTCTCCCGCCCCAACGTCAAGGTCGTCGTCGTCGACCTCGGCGTCAACGACATCCTGCGCGGCCGCCGGCCGGCCGCCGACCGCATCGTCGCCGGTCTGCGCACCCTCGTGCGCGAGGCGCACGCCCGCGGCCTGAAGGTCGTCGGCGCCACCCTGATGCCCTTCGAGGGGCACCGCGGCTGCACGCCGGCCCGGGAGGCCGTGCGGCAGCAGGTCAACGCGCGCATCCGGGCCGGGGGCGTGTACGACGCGGTCGTCGACTTCGACCGGGCCCTCCGGGACCCGTACGCCCCCCGCCGGCTGCGTCCCGCGTACGACTCCGGCGACCATCTGCACCCCAGCGACCTGGGCTTCGCGAGGATGGCCGAGGTCTTCGACCTGCGCACGCTGAAGGGCGCGGAGCAGGCGCGGCTGTAGCCGGGGCGGGGCCGGGCGGCGGGGCGGTGAATACTGGCGGGCATGACCCGCTTGATCCTCGCCACCCGCAACACCGGAAAGATCACCGAGCTGAGGGCGATCCTCGCCGACGCCGGGCTGCCCCACGAACTGGTCGGCGCGGACGCCTTCCCGGACGTCCCCGACGTCCGGGAGACCGGCGTCACCTTCGCCGAGAACGCGCTGCTCAAGGCCCACGCCCTCGCCCGGGCCACCGGGCTGCCCGCGATCGCCGACGACTCCGGGCTGTGCGTCGACGTCCTGAACGGCGCCCCCGGCATCTTCTCCGCCCGCTGGGCGGGCCGCCACGGCGACGACCGGGCCAACCTGGAACTGCTGCTGGCGCAGCTGTCGGACATCGGCGACGAGCACCGGGGCGCGCACTTCGCGTGCGCGGCGGCGCTGGCGCTGCCCGACGGCACGGAGCGGGTGGTCGAGGGGCGGCTCAGGGGCGTGCTGCGCCGGGAGCCGGCCGGGACGGGCGGCTTCGGCTACGACCCCGTCCTCCAGCCGGAGGGCGAGACGCGGACGTGCGCCGAGCTGTCCCCCGAGGAGAAGAACGCGATCAGCCACCGGGGCAAGGCGTTCCGGGCGCTGGTGCCGGTGGTGCGGGAGCTGCTGGGCTGAACTGCGGTGCGGCCGGAGGGACTCGAACCCTCACGGGAGTTACCCACTGGGACCTAAACCCAGCGTGACTGCCAATTCCACCACGGCCGCCTGATGCTGCCCGGCCATGCTAGCGGCCGGGCAGCGCGTTCAGATGCCCAGATCCTTGATGATCTTTGCCACGTGGCCGGTGGCCTTCACGTTGTACAGGGCGCGCTCGACCCTGCCCTCCTCGTCCACCACGACCGTGGAGCGAATGACGCCGACGACCGTCTTGCCGTACAGCTTCTTCTCGCCGAAGGCGCCGTAGGCCTCCAGCGCCCGCTTGTCGGGGTCGGCGAGGAGGGTCACCTTCAGCGACTCCTTCTCGCGGAACTTCGCGAGTTTCTCCGGCTTGTCGGGGGAGATGCCGATGACGTCGTAGCCGGCGGAGGCCAGGACCTCCAGGTTGTCGGTGAAGTCGCAGGCCTGCTTGGTGCAGCCGGGGGTCAGGGCGGCCGGGTAGAAGTAGACGATGACCTTGCGGCCCCTGTGGTCCGACAAGGACACCTCGTTGCCGTCGGCGTCGGGGAGGGTGAAGGCGGGGGCAACGTCCCCGGGCTGGAGTCGCTCGCTCATCGGACCAGCGTAACCGGGGGGCCTTGCGGTGCGGCGCGGCCCCGAGCTGACAGACTGTCCGGAAGAGCATCAGCAGACTTCGGCAGACTTCGGAGGCCGTACGGTGGCGGACACGGCGGACACCAGAACCCCGGCGCAGATCGAGGCGGACATCAGGCGCCGCCGCGAAGTGCTGGCCGAGACGCTCGACGAGATCGGGGTGCGGGTGCACCCGAAGACGATCGCCGGGGATGCGAAGGCCAAGGTCGTCGCCCACGTCGATCACACGGTCGGACGGGCGTACGTGCAGGTCAACCGAGTGGTGAGCGAGGTGCGGGCGCGGTTCGTGGACGACGAGGGCGCTCCTCGTCTGGAGCGGGTCGTGCCCGTCGCGCTGGTCGTCGTGGGGGTCGTGGGGCTGCTGGCCCTCGGGTCCCGCCGGCGCAGGGGCTGAAGCGCGCGGCGACCCGGCCGCGTACGGATCGGGTGAAGGCAGGTAGGTTCGAGGCGTGAGCGCCAACAGAAACGAGCACAGCACTCCCCATCACGACAAGCTGCCCATCCGGATGCTGCATGACCGGGTCCTGGTCAAGCAGGAGACGGGCGAGGGCGAGCGGCGGACGGGGGGCGGCATCCTGATTCCCGCCACCGCGGCGGTCGGGCGACGGCTGGCCTGGGCCGAGGTCGTCGCGGTCGGCCAGAACGTACGCACGGTGGAGCCCGGCGACCGCGTCCTGTTCGACCCGGAGGACCGGGCCGAGGTCGAGGTGCGGGGCGTGGCGTACGTGCTCATGCGCGAGCGTGACCTGCACGCCGTCGCCGCGGACCGGTTCGAGGGGTCGGAGGACTCCACGGGCCTGTACCTCTGACGCCCGGGACATCCGCAGCGTCCGCAGCGTCCGGGACGTCCGGGGTCTCCGGCGCGATCCGGGTGTTCCGGGACGTCCGGGTCTCCGGGGCGTCGAAGGCGCGGACGGCACCGGGCGACGACGCGCGGGAGGGCCGGTGACCAGGTCACCGGCCCTCCTTGTCGTGTCTTCGCCGCTCCCGGGGCGTCAGGTGCCGGGGCCGCCCTGAGGCCCCGTGACCGTGCCCGTGGTGCCGCCGGTGTCGGCCCCTCCGCCGGTGGCCGCGCCGCCGCCCGGGGTCCCGCCGCCGGTCGTGCCGCCGCCCGGGGCGCCGCCGCCGTCGGCCGCGCCCCCGCCGGTCACGTCGCCGGTGGTGGGCCCGCCGGTGGTGTTCGTCCCGCCGGTGGCGGGCGACCCGGTGGTGGCCGTCCCCCCGGTGGCGGGGGCGCCGGTGGCGCCGCCGTCGGTCGGGGTGGCGCTCGCGCCGCCGTCCTCGTCGCCGTCGTCGGCGGGGGTGTCGCCGGTGTCCTCGTCGCCGTCGGCGCCGGGCTCGGACGGAGCGGCGGAGACGGGCGGCTCGGGCTGGTCGGCGCCGGCCTCCAGCTCGAGGTCGAAGTCGGCGGCCGGCTTGCCCTTCAGCGCCTCGCGCGTGTACTGCGCCCAGATCTGGGTGGGCGGGCCGCCGCCGTTCATGCGGGGCTGGCCGAGGGCGCCGTACAGCGGCTTCTGCGCCGCCGTGACCGGGTCCTGGCCCATCACGGCGACCACGGTGGCCAGGTCGGGGGTGTAGCCCGCGAACCAGGCGGCCTTGTCGCTCTCGGCGGTGCCGGTCTTGCCGGCCGCCGGACGGCCCGCGGCCTGCGCGGCGGTGGCGGTGCCGCTCTCGACCACGCTCTGCAGCACGGACGTGGTGGTGTCGGCGGCCTCCCGGCTGACGGCCTGCTTCATCGCCTGCCCGGGCAGCTCGATCTCCTGGGTGCCGTCCTTGGTGATCTTCTGGACCAGCGTGTACGTGCCGTGCTTGCCGTGGTTGGCGAGCGTCGCGTAGGCCTGCGCCATGTCCAGGACGCTGGCGGTGGCGGTGCCGAGGGCGATCGACGGGTACGGCTGCAGGTCCGGGGTGGTGGCGGGGACGCCGAGGTCGACGGCGGTCTGCTTGACCTTGGCCGGGCCCACGTCCACGGCCATCTGCGCGTACACGGAGTTCACCGACAGGTCCGTGGCCTTGCGGACGGTGATGTCGCCGTACGACCGCTGGTCCTCGTTCTCCGGGGCGTAGGCGCCGCCGCTCCAGCCCTGGACCGGGCGCTGGTTGGTGCCGTCGTAGACGGTGTTCGGGGTGATCCTGCGGCCGTCCTGGGTGGTCGAGCCGTTCTCCACCGCGGAGGTGAACACGAACGGCTTGAACGTCGAACCGACCTGGAAGTCACCGCGGGTCGCGCCGTTGGTGTACTGCTTCACGTAGTCGATGCCGCCGTACATCGCCACGACCTTGCCGGTCTTCGGGTCGACGGAGGCGCCGCCGGCCCGGACGTAGGTGTCCGCCTTGCGGTTCTCCTTGTCCAGCTTGGACATGAGCTGGTCGTCGACCGCCTTGACGAAGGCGTCCTGCCGGTCCTTCTGGATGGTGGTGGTGATGCGGTAGCCGCCGGCCGCCAGGTGGTCGGAGTCGATGATGTTGTGGGAGGTCAGGTACTGCTTGACCGCCTCCACGAGGTAGCCGCGCTGGCCGGACAGGCCGGTGGAGATCGTCTGCTCCTTCGGCATCGGGAACTCCATGCCGGTGCGCTTCGCCTCGCTGAGCCAGCCCTTCTTGACCATGCCGTCCAGCACGTAGTTCCAGCGGGCCAGGGCGGCCTTCTTGTTCTCCGGGTGGGCCACGACGTCGAACTCGCTGGGCGCGTTGACGAGCGCGGCGAGGTAGGCGGCGCGGGCCGGGTCCAGGTCCGCGGCGTCCCGGCCGTAGTAGGCCTGGGCGGCGGCCTGGATGCCGTAGGCGTTGCGGCCGAAGTAGCTGGTGTTCAGGTAGCCCTCGAGGATCTGGTCCTTGGACTTGTTCTGGTCCAGCTTGATCGCGATGAAGAACTCCTTGGCCTTGCGGGTGACCGTCTGCTCCTGGGCCAGGTAGTAGTTCTTCACGTACTGCTGGGTGATCGTCGACCCGGACTGCTTGCCCTTGCCGGTCGCGGTGTTCCAGGCGGCGCGGATCATCGCCTTGGCGTCCACGGCGGACTCGGTGTAGAAGTCGCGGTCCTCGGCGGCCAGGATGGCGTGCTGGGCGTCCTTGGACACCTGGGCGAGGCTGACCTTCTCGCGGTTGACCTTGCCGTCGCGGGCCAGCTGGGAGCCGTCGGCGTAGAGGTAGACGTTGCTCTGCTTGGTGGCGAACGCGTTGGCCGGCGGGATCTTCACCAGCGAGTAGCCGAGGAAGAACAGACCGGCGAGCAGGAGGACGCCGACGAGGAAGGCGCCGGACACCATCCGCCAGGTGGGCAGGAGCCGCCGCCACCCGGTGCGCCGGGGCCGCTTGCCGTCGCCGCCGGCCTTGCCTTCGCCCTTGCCCTTCCCCTCGCCCCCGGCGGCGCCGGCCGCGGCGGCGAGGACGGTGGTCTCGGGCTCGGGCGACCCCGGCGTGCCCGCGCCACCGGCGCCCCCCGAGACCGCGGGGCGGTCCTGGGAACCGCCGCCGCCGGCGCCGGCCGCGCGGGCGGCACGGGCGGCACGCGCGGCGGCCGGGGAGGTCGGGACGGCGGCGCCCGCGGCGGCGGCCGGGGAGCCCTGAGCCGCACCGGCCGCGCTCGCTCCGGCGGCGGCGCCCGCGCCACCTGCGGCGCCGGCCGCGCGGGCGGCACGGGCGGCACGCGCGGCGGCCGGGGAGCCCTTGGACGGGGCGGCGGCGCCGGTGGGTTCACCGGGGGCGGACGTGGCGCCGGACCCGGGAGCCTCCGCGGCGCCGGCCGCGTCGGCGGGGGCGCCGGCGGGCTGGGAACGGTTCCGGCCGCCCGGCCGGGGCGCGGACTTTGACGGGTCCGACGGGGAAGCCCCCGCCTCCGCGCCGCCGCCCGGCTCACCTCGACGCGGCGCGCCGACGCGCCGGAGCACCTGCGTGGTCTCGGGCGCGTGCTCCGTCCGGGCGGCGGGCACCTGGGCGCCGCCGGCCGTCCTGCCGGCCTCCTCAGCGCTGCCCGCGGCCTTGCCGGAGGTACCGGCGGCGCGGGCCGCGTCACCGGTCCCGGCCTGGCGGCCGGTCTCGCCGGACCGGGGCGCGGGCGCGGATCGGGCCGGGGAGCCCTGGGACGGGGTGATGCGGCGGAGCACCTGGGTGCTCTCGGCCGACGGAGCCTCCTGCGGGGCGAGCGGGGTCCCGGAGGCGCCCTTCCCGTCCTCGCCGGGGCGCTTGCCGCCCGCCGGGCCACCGCCGGAGGCCGGGGCGCCGGCAGACGCCGGAGCACGGCCGGACGCGGCCTCGGCACCGCGGGACGCGGCACGGTCACCGGACGCCGGGCCGCCGCCCGCGGCACCCGGCTCTTCGGTCCGCGCCCCGGCCGCCTGGCGGGCACGCGCCACGGAAGCCGTACGGTCCCGCGCCGGGCCGGAGTCCGGCCGGGACGCGGAGTCGCCCGCGCCGGGCTCCTCCCCGGCCGCCCGGCCGGAATTGCGCCCGGACGCACCCGGCGCGCCGGCCCGGCCGCCCCGGGGCCCGGCGCCCGCGGGCCGCCCGGCCCCCTCGGGCCCGCCGGAACGCCCGGACTCCCCGGGGCGCCCGGGCCGGCCGGTGCTCTCGTCGCCGGTCCGGGGCACCGCGGTGTCCCCGGTGCGGCGGGCCGGTTCGCGGTTCGTCGGCCTCGCGGCGGGGTCGGTCCTTCCTCTGCGCGGCTCGGCGGCCGTGTCCTCACGGCCCCCCGGGTTCCCGGGCCTTTCAGCCGGCAGCGGCCTTTCCGGTGCCACGCCTTCGTTCCGCTGCTGCGGCTGCGGCTCGTCGCTCATGTCGTGCACGGACTCCTGTTTCGCGTCGTACGTTCCCGTACGCCTCGTACGCTTCTGCGCCCCCTGGTTGAAGACTCTCGCACCCGGCGTTCCGTTCCCGGATCCCGGCACGCTTCCGGCCGGAAAACGCATGGCCGGCCGCCGGCCTCCGCCACTAGGCTCCTGCGCTTCGGTGCGAGCGGTCCGAGGAGGTCGACTGGCGTGGGCGCGGGACGGTTGTACGCGGCCGTCGCGGCAGGGGGATTCAGACGGTACGCGACCTATCGGGCCGCCACTGCGGCAGGGGTGTTCACGAACACCGCCTTCGGGCTGATCTTCGTCTATTCATATCGCGCGCTGTGGGAGCAGAAGCCGCATCTCGGCGGGTACGACCAGGCGCAGGCCGTGACGTACGTCTGGCTCGGGCAGGCGTTCCTGTCGACCCTCGCGATCGGGGGCGGCGGCGTCGAGAACGAGTTGATCGAGCGCATCCGTACGGGGGACGTCGTCATCGACCTGTACCGGCCGGCCGACCTGCAGCTGTGGTGGCTGGCGGCCGACCTGGGCCGGGCCTGCTTCCAGCTGCTCGGCCGGGGACTCTTCCCGTTCCTGTTCGGCGCGCTGTGCTTCCCGGCGTACCTGCCGTCCGACGCCGGCACCTGGGCGGCGTTCGGCGTGGCCGTGCTGCTCGCGATGCTGGTCGGCTTCGGCATCCGGTACCTGGTGGCGCTGAGCGCGTTCTGGCTGCTGGACGGCACCGGGGTGATGCAGATGGCCTGGCTCCTCGGCTACTTCTGCTCGGGGATGCTGCTGCCGCTGAACGTGTTCCCCGGCACGCTCGGGGAGGTGGTGCGGGCCCTGCCGTGGTCGTCGCTGCTGCAGGCGCCGGCGGACATCCTGCTCGGGCACGGCGATCCGGCGTCCGTCCACCTCTTCCAGGCGGCGTGGGCGGCGGCGCTGCTGGGCGCCGGTCGGCTGGTGCAGTCGGCGGCGGCACGCCGGGTGGTGGTGCAGGGTGGCTGAGCCGCGGGCGGCACGGGCGGCCGAGGGGGCGCGGGCGCACCGGCCGGCCGAGGGCGTGCGGGCGTACCGGCTGGTGGCGGGCCTGCGGACGTACCGGCTGGTGGCGGGGATGTGGGTGCGGTCCACGATGGCGTACCGCGCGTCCTTCGTCATGACCACGTTCGGCACCTTCGCGGCGACGTTCTTCGACTTCGTCGCGATCATGCTGATGTTCTCCCGGGTGGACGCGCTCGGCGGCTACACGCTGCCGGAGGTGGCGTTCCTGTACGGGCTGTCCGCGACCTCCTTCGGGCTGGCGGACCTGGTGATCGGGTCGATGGACCGGCTGGGGCGGCGGGTGCGGGACGGCACGCTGGACACGCTGCTGGTGCGGCCGGCGCCGGTGCTGGCGCAGGTGGCGGCCGACCGGTTCGCGCTGCGGCGGCTGGGCCGGGTGACACAGGGGGCGCTGGTGCTGGGCTGGTCGCTGACCCGGCTGGACGTCGACTGGACGGCGGCCAGGCTGCTGCTGATGCCGGTGGCGCTGGTGAGCGGGTTCGGGATCTTCGCCGCGGTGTTCGTGGCGGGGGCGGCGTTCCAGTTCGTGGCGCAGGACGCCTCGGAGGTGCAGAACGCCTTCACCTACGGCGGCACGGCGCTGCTGCAGTACCCGCCGACGGTCTTCGCGGAGGAGCTGGTGCGCGGGGTGACGTTCGTGCTGCCGCTGGCCTTCGTCAACTGGCTGCCGGCGAGCTACCTGCTGGGGCGGCCGTATCCGCTGGACCTGCCCCCGGGGGCCGCGTTCGCCCCGCCGCTGGTGGCGGTGGCGTGCTGGGTGCCGGCCGGGCTTGCCTGGCGGGCGGGACTTCGTTCGTACCGCGGCACAGGGAGCTAGCGTGGGCGACTTCATCGCACTGGACCGGGTCGAGAAGGTCTTCGAGGTGCGCAGGAGGACCGGGTTCCTCAGGCGGGAGCGGCGCGAGGTGCGGGCGGTGGACGGGATCTCGTTCACCGTGGCGCGCGGGGAGATGGTCGGGTACATCGGGCCGAACGGCGCCGGCAAGTCGACGACGATCAAGATGCTGACCGGCATCCTGACGCCGAGTGCCGGACGGCTGCGGGTGGCGGGCATCGATCCCGCGCGGGAGCGGACGCGGCTGGCGCAGCGGATCGGGGTGGTGTTCGGGCAGCGGACCACCCTGTGGTGGGACCTGCCCCTGATCGACTCCTACCGGCTCGCGCACCGCATGTACCGCATCCCGGACGCCCGTTACCGGCAGAACCTGGACCGCCTGGTGGAACTGCTGGAGCTGGGCGCCCTGCTGGACGTGCCGGTGCGGCAGCTGTCGCTGGGACAGCGCATGCGCGGGGACATCGCGGCGGCGCTGCTGCACGACCCGCAGGTGCTGTACCTGGACGAGCCGACGATCGGCCTGGACGTCGTGTCGAAGGCCAAGGTGCGGGGCTTCCTGCGCGAGTTGAACGCCGAGCACGGCACGACCGTGCTGCTGACCACGCACGACCTGCAGGACATCGAGCAGTTGTGCTCCCGGGTGATGGTGATCGACCACGGCCGGCTGGTGTACGACGGCCCGCTCGCGGGGCTGCACGAGGCCGGGCAGAGCGAACGGACCCTCGTGGTGGACCTGGCGGGGGAGCTGCCGCCGGTGGAGGTGGCGGCGGCGCGGGTGGTGAGGGTCGAGGGGCCGCGGCAGTGGCTGGCGTTCCCGGCGGGGCAGTCGGCGGCGCCGCTGGTCGCGGAGCTGGCGGCCCGTTATCCGCTGGTCGACCTGTCGGTGCGGGAGCCGGACATCGAGGCCGTCATCGCCAGGATGTACGCCGAGAAGGCGGTCTCGTAGGCTGCTGCCATGAGCGACGACGCAGCCCCGGACCTCCGGGCGTCCGACGCCGACCGCGAGCGGGTCGCCGAGGTCCTGCGGGACGCCCTGGCCGAGGGGCGGCTCGACATGGAGGAGTTCGAGCAGCGGCTGGAGGCGGCCTGGACGGCGCGGACGTACGGCGAGCTGGCGCCGCTGACCCGCGACCTGCCGGCGGCCGGCGGGGCGGCCCCCGCGCCCGTCTCCTTCGCCAAGGCGCCGGACAACGGGGGCTGGGGGAGCCGGATCACCGGGCGCGCCGGGTCCTCGACGGGCGCGGTGGCGATCCTGTCGGGGTTCCAGCGCAAGGGCCGCTGGACGGTGCCGAAGCGGTTCAGCTGCCTCGCTCTCATGGGCGGCGGCGAGATCGACCTCAGGGACGCGGACTTCGCGGACCGCGAGGTCGAGATCCACTGCGTGGCCGTGATGGGCGGGGTGCAGATCGTGGTGCCGCCGGGGGTGGAGGTCGTGGTCCGCGGCGTCGGGGTGATGGGCGCCTTCGAGCATCCGCGGGAGGACGGTCCGCCCGAGCCGGGGGCGCCGCGGGTGGTCGTCGGCGGGTTCGCGTTCTGGGGCGGGGTCGGCGTGGAGCGCAAGCTCCCGCGCGCGCAGCGGCAGCGGCTGAAGGAGCAGCGCCGCCGGGAGAGGCTCGAACGCAGGGAGGCCCGGCACGAGCTGCACCGGGCGCGGGAGCGGCGGGACGGCGAACCCTGAGCGACCCGCCGCGACCCGCCGCGGAAGCCCGGGGCGCGCGGGACCGCCCGGCTGCGCGGGGCCGCCACGACCGGCCGGCATCCGGACGACGGCTGAGCGCAGCCGGCGCGCCGGGGCCGGGGGGCCGCCCGGATTCCTCCGGTGGCCCGGTTACGAGGTGCAGACCTTGGTGAGCTCGCCGGCCGCGTCCGTGACGGGGCTGACGTCCGGGGTCTCGTCGCCGTTCCGGATCGCCGAGCGGACGTTGTCGAGGGCCTTGTCCAGGTGGTCGACGGCCTGGTCGACGTCGGCGTCGTCCGTCTTGGCGTCGATCTCGCGCAGGCTCTTCTCGATGGAGTCGAGCGAGGCGTCGGCCCGGGCGGGGTCGTCGGCGGCGTTCTGCACGGCCTGCTGGAGATCGGTCACGCTGTCGGCGATGGCGTCGGCGGTCTGTACGCAGTCCAGGGCCTTGTCCACGGCGTCGCAGCCGGTGGTGAGGCCGGCGGCGAGCGCCGCGGCGGCCACGGCGGCGGCGATGGCGGTGACGCGGCCCCGGCGTGGGCGTCGGCTGGCGGACATGGTGGGTTCCCCTCCCCTGGGACGGACGGCCGGGCGCACGCCCGGTGGGCCGTGCGCCCGTACCCACAGGGACGCCGCAGGGGCGCAGTGGGTTGCCCCGGGCGCGGCGACGGTCCCGCGGCGGCCGCCGTGTGCGTCACTGCCCGCCGGTCACGGTCCTGGCCAGTGCCTCCTGCTGGAGCACGGCCAGCTCCCTGCAGCCGGTGACGGCGAGGTCGAGCAGGGCGTCGAGCTCCTCGCGCGCGAACGGCTGGGCCTCGGCGGTGCCCTGGACCTCGACGAAGCGTCCGTCGCCGGTGCAGACGACGTTCATGTCGGTCTCGGCGCGCACGTCCTCCTCGTAGCAGAGGTCGAGCAGCGGCACGCCGTCGACGATGCCGACGGAGACGGCGCTGACGGTGCCGGTGAGCGGCTGCCGGCCCGCCCGGACGAGCTTCCTGCCCTGGGCCCAGGCGACGGCGTCGGCCAGCGCGACGTACGCGCCGGTGATCGCGGCCGTGCGCGTGCCGCCGTCGGCCTGCAGGACGTCGCAGTCGAGGACGACGGTGTTCTCGCCGAGCGCCTTGTAGTCGATGACGGCCCGCAGAGAACGGCCGATGAGCCGGGAGATCTCGTGGGTACGGCCGCCGATCCTGCCCTTGACCGACTCGCGGTCGCCGCGGGTGTTGGTGGCGCGGGGCAGCATGGCGTACTCCGCGGTGACCCAGCCCTCGCCGCTGCCCTTGCGCCAGCGCGGGACCCCCTCGGTGACGGAGGCGGTGCAGAGGACCTTGGTGTCGCCGAAGGAGACGAGGACGGAGCCCTCGGCGTGCTTGCTCCATCCCCGTTCGATGGTGACCGGGCGGAGCTGTTCGGGGGTACGGCCGTCGATGCGAGACATGCGGCCGAGCCTATCCGCACACGCGCAAGGGGCCTCTCCCGCGTCGGGAGAAGCCCCTCGAGGGTGAGCCGCCTCCGGCGGCGCACCGGGTCCGGCGGCCGCCGGGCCCCCGGTGGACCGGGGGTCACATCATGTCTTCGATCTCCGCCGCGATCGGGTCGGCGTCGGTGCCGATGACGACCTGGATGGCGGTGCCCATCTTCACGACGCCGTGGGCGCCTGCGGCCTTCAGGGCGGCCTCGTCGACGAGCGAGGCGTCGGACACCTCGGTGCGCAGCCGGGTGATGCAGCCCTCGATCTCCTCGATGTTGTCGATGCCGCCGAGCCCGGCGACAATCTTCTCAGCCTTGCTGGCCATGTTCCTTCTCCCTGATCCGAACCGCTTTGTCGCAGTAACCCACAGTTGGCCCATCTTTGCGAGCGGTCATGCCGTCCGTGCCGGACGATGGCGGCCACGACAGCGGAACCGTCCCCGCCGACTGGTCTACACCACCGTGGGTGAGGTCGCCAAACCGCGCCGTCCGCGCCCTGCTCAGGGGCCCCGGGCGGATGCCTCGGGCCGCCCGTCGGCGCGACCGGGAGCTCCGCGCCGCCGCCTGAGCACAGGGGGTTACCGGGGGTCACGACCACGCTCGCGCGGGGTGCTCCGGGGGGCCGTCGCGGGCCCGCGGGGCGGGCACTGGGCGTAGTGTCCCGGTAGCGAATCTGGCGGTTCCTTACGCCGCCTTCATCGTGCTACAACAGGTCTACACCACTGAGTGGTGTAGACCACCACCGATGGAGGAAGTATGAGCACCGCCACCGACACGGCGGCCCCCGCGAAGAAGCGGGGATCCGGGCTGCTGCAAGGCCTGCAGAAGGTCGGCCGCAGCCTCCAGCTCCCGATCGCCGTGCTGCCGGCGGCGGGCATCCTGATGCGCCTCGGCCAGCCCGACGTCCAGGAGAAGCTGCACCTCCCGGCGGACGTCGCCAAGGTCTTCGCGGGGGCCGGCGGCGTCCTGTTCGACAGCTCGTTCGGCCTGCCCCTGCTGTTCTGCATAGGCGTGGCGATCGGCTTCGCGAAGAAGGCCGACGGCTCCACGGCACTGGCCGCCGTGGTCGCCTTCCTGACCTACTACGCGGTGATCCACCAGTTCCCCGTCAAGGACGGGCACGAGGGCGCCACCTACACCCCCGTCGCTCCCTTCGGCGGATACTGGCAGAAGGGCCACGAGGCCGCACAGGCCGCCACCTTCCAGAACCCCGGTGTGCTCGGCGGCATCATCATAGGCCTGCTGACCGCGGTGATCTGGCAGCGCTACCACCGCAAGAAGCTCGTGGACTGGCTCGGCTTCTTCAACGGCCGCCGGCTGGTGCCGATCATCACCGCCGTCGTCGGCGCCGCCCTCGGTGTCCTGGTGGTCCTCGGCTGGCAGCCCATCGGTGACGTGATCACCGACTTCGGCGAGTGGATGACCGGACTCGGCTCCGTCGGCGCGGCCCTGTTCGGCCTCATCAACCGCGCGCTGATCCCGATCGGCATGCACCAGTTCGTCAACTCCGTGGCCTGGTTCCAGATCGGCGACTTCACCAACTCCGCCGGCACCACCTTCCACGGCGACCTGCCCCGCTTCTTCGCGGGCGACCCGCACGCGGGCATGTTCATGACCGGCTTCTTCCCGATCATGATGTTCGGTCTGCCGGCCGCGGCCCTGGCCATCGCCCACTGCGCGCGCCCCGAGCGCCGCAAGGCCGTCCTCGGCATGATGACCTCGCTCGCCCTGACCTCGTTCGTCACCGGCGTGACCGAGCCGATCGAGTTCTCCTTCATGTTCATCGCCCCGCTGCTGTACGCGATCCACGCGGTCCTCACGGCGGTGTCCATGGCCCTCACCTGGGCGCTGGGCATGCACATGGGCTTCAGCTTCTCGGCCGGTCTCACCGACGTCGTCATCAACTGGGGCATCTCCACGAAGCCCTGGCTGCTGATCCCGGTCGGCCTGGTCTTCGCCGCCGTCTACTACGTGGTCTTCCGCTTCGCCATCACCAAGTTCGACCTGCCCACCCCGGGCCGTGAGCCCGAGGAGGAGGTGGAGGACCTCACCAAGGCGTGAGGCCGGCCGCCACGGCGCACACGAGGGCCCCCGGAGCCGCTGCTCCGGGGGCCCTGTCCGTGCGCGGGGCGGCTCAGATCTCGTAGGCGGCCCGCGGGACCGCCAGCTCCACCGGACCGCCGAACACCTCGCGGGCGTCGCGCAGGTTGACCTCGGGGTCGGTCCACGGCGGGATGTGGGTGAGGACCAGACGGCGCGCGCCCGCGCGGGCCGCCGTCTCCCCCGCCTCGCGGCCGTTGAGGTGCAGGTCGGGGATGCTCTCCTTGCCGTGCGTGAACGCGGCCTCGCACAGGAACAGGTCGGCGTCCCTGGCCAGCTCGTCCAGCGCCTCGGTGACGCCCGTGTCGCCGGAGTACGTCAGGGACTTCCCGCCGTGCTCGATCCGGATGCCGTACGCCTCCACCGGGTGGCGGACCCGCTCGGTGTGGACGGTGAACGGGCCGATCTCGAACGTGGACGGCTTGACCGTGTGGAAGTCGAAGACCTCGCTCATGGAGGAGGCGGAGGGGGTGTCCGCGTAGGCCGTGGTCAGGCGGTGTTCGGTGCCCTCCGGGCCGTAGACCGGCAGGGGGGCGCACCGGCCGCCGTCGTGCCGGTAGTAGCGCGCCACGAAGTACGCGCACATGTCGATGCAGTGGTCGGCGTGCAGGTGGCTGAGGAAGATCGCGTCGAGGTCGTAGAGACCGCAGTGGCGCTGCAGCTCGCCGAGGGCGCCGTTGCCCATGTCGAGAAGCAGCCGGAAGCCGTCGGCCTCGACGAGGTAGCTCGAGCAGGCCGATTCCGCGGACGGGAACGACCCCGAGCAGCCGACGACGGTGAGCTTCATGAAGCAGAAACCTCCGTTGGCGGGAAACCGGTGGGCGGGACGGGGAGGCCACTCAGGATGAGGGCTGACGGGGGTCGTGCGGTTTGTCGAGCGTAAGGCGCGAAAGCGCGGGTCGCTCCTCCGCCCGGGGCCGTTGTGGGGGAACTCACCTGTGCTGTCACCGGTTCGGCTGGACCCGGGGCGCACGAGGATCACAGCAGGCGCGCGGTGGACGACGCGCGCCGGTGACGTCGTCGTGCGGACACGACCCGGTGGGCCGGCGCGCGGGCGGATGTCCCCCTCGGGGACCGGAGCGGGACCAGGGACCCGCACTGCCCGGTGCTGCCCGTGCGCGGCGAGCGCGGCGGGGTGATCCCCCCTGGGACCGGGGGCGGCGCCTCCCGGGCCGGGGCCCGGAGCACACCCGCTAGCGCACCCGGACGGTGACCGTCCAGTCCTGGACGGCCCCGCACGACGCCCGGCCCGGTGCGGTGGGCTCGGCGCACCGCGGGCGGGACGAGGTGAGCGTCACCGTGCCGGCGGCCACCGCCCGGTACGCGGCCGTGGCGTCGCCCGGCCGCAGGACGAGGCCCGCGTCGACGGCCGCCAGCGCCGTGCCGCTCGCGGCGACCGGCTTCCAGGGGCGGGCCCGGGTGCCGTCCAGGGTCAGCCGCACCTCGCCGTCCCGGCTCACGCAGACGGTGCGCCCGTCGTCGGCGGCCGTCAGCTCCGCGCGGGCGGTGCAGCCGCCCGCGGACCCGGCGGGCGACGGCGTCACCCAGCGGGGCGGGGCCGGCGCCGCGCCGCCGCTGCCGGCGCCCTCCCGGGAGCCGCAGCCCGCGAGGAGCAGCGCCGCCGCGGCGAGGGCGAGGGGCGTCGTACGGCGCATGGGGTCCGCCTTTCCGTCGGGGCCGTCACCGGTGTGACGTGCCGCCGGGGCGGACGGATCCACCGCTACGCCCAGAGCTGGCCCCGCAGCGTCTCGATGGCCTCCTGCGTGGTGGCCGCCGTGTAGACGCCGGTGGAGAGGTACTTCCAGCCGCCGTCGGCCACGATGAAGACGATGTCGGCGGACTCCCCCGCCTTGACCGCCTTGCGGCCGACGCCGATCGCCGCGTGCAGGGCGGCGCCGGTGGAGACGCCCGCGAAGATGCCCTCCTGCTGGAGGAGTTCACGGGTGCGGGTGACCGCGTCGGCCGAGCCGACCGAGAAGCGGGTGGTGAGGACGGAGGCGTCGTACAGCTCCGGCACGAAGCCCTCGTCCAGGTTCCTGAGGCCGTAGACCAGGTCGTCGTAGCGCGGCTCGGCCGCGACGATCTTCACGTCCGGCTTGTGCTCGCGCAGGTAGCGGCCGACGCCCATGAGGGTGCCGGTCGTGCCGAGGCCGGCCACGAAATGGGTCACCGAGGGCAGGTCGGCCAGGATCTCGGGGCCGGTCGTGGCGTAGTGGGCGCCCGCGTTGTCCGGGTTGCCGTACTGGTAGAGCATCACCCAGTCGGGGTGCTCCGCGGCCAGTTCCTTGGCCACCCGCACGGCGGTGTTGGAGCCGCCCGCGGCCGGCGAGGAGACGATCTCGGCGCCCCACATGCCGAGCAGGTCCCGCCGCTCCTGCGAGGTGTTCTCCGGCATCACGCACACCATCCGGTAGCCCTTGAGCCTGGCCGCCATGGCGAGGGAGATGCCGGTGTTGCCGGAGGTGGGCTCGAGGATCGTGCAGCCCGGGGTCAGCCGGCCGTCCTTCTCCGCCTGCTCGATCATGTGCAGGGCGGGCCGGTCCTTGACCGAGCCGGTGGGGTTGCGGTCCTCCAGCTTGGCCCAGATCCGCACGTCCGGGGACGGCGACAGCCGCGGCAGGCGCACCAGGGGGGTGTTGCCCACCGCGGCCAGCGGGGAGTCGTAGCGCATCGCTGCGGACGGCCGATCAGCGCATGCCGCCGGCCACGGCCGGCAGGATGGTCACGTTGTCGCCGTCGGACAGCTTGGTGTTGATGCCGTCCAGGAAGCGGACGTCCTCGTCGTTCAGGTAGACGTTGACGAAGCGGCGCAGCTGGTCGCCGTCCACGATCCGGGCCTGGATGCCCGCGTGCCGGGTCTCGAGGTCGGCGAACAGCTCGGCGAGGGTGGCCCCGGTGCCTTCGACCGCCTTCCGGCCGTCGGTGTAGGTGCGGAGGATGGTGGGGATGCGGACCTCGATGGCCATGGCTCAGGGCTCCTGTCGGGAGGTGTCGTCGGGTCGGGGGGCGCGCGGGGTCCCCAGGCTTCTCGGCACCGGGGTGGGGAGCGCCGCGGCTCACGGCCGCGCGGCGGCGGGGAACGTCAACAGAGGGCGCTGTTCAGCCTGCACAGGTCGACGTGCAGCCGCGCCACGAGCAGCGTGCCCGGCGCCTTGTCGCTCACGTCGTTCAGAACCATGCGCTCATCGTATCGATTCCCCGTCCGGGTCCTGGAATGTGATTCCGCATGACGGACGGATGCCAACCACCAGTTGAGATCAGTACGCGTCCACGACCTTGACCTCCTCCTCGGTGACCTCGCCGTCGAGGATGCGGAAGGAGCGGAACTGGAACTCGCCGAGGCCGTCGGCGTCGGCCGTGGACACCAGGACGTAGTGGGCGCCGGGCTCGTTGGCGTAGGAGATGTCCGTGCGGGAGGGGTAGGCCTCGGTCGCGGTGTGGGAGTGATAGATGATCACCGGCTCCTCGTCGCGGTCGTCCAGCTCGCGGTAGAGCTTCAGCAGGTCCTGCGAGTCGAACTCGTAGAAGGTGGGCGAGCGGGCCGCGTTGAGCATCGGGATGAACCGCTCGGGGCGGCCGGAGCCCGCCGGTCCGGCGACCACGCCGCACGCCTCGTCGGGGTGGTCCTCGCGCGCGTGGGCGACGATCTGGTCGTACAGGGCCTGGGTGAGGGTCAGCATGGGGGCCAGGATAAGCAGAGGGGCCGTCCCGTACCGCAGAACGGTACGGGACGGCCCGCATGGTGGACGTCCTGAGCGGCGGCGGCCGGGGGCCCCACGAGTGCCCCCGGCCGCCGGACGTCCGTGGGAGGGGTCAGCCCACGTTCTCCAGCTCCGGCTCCCGCCGGTCCGCGATCTCCGGCGTGCGGGACTTCAGGACCATCCAGCCGACGCCCAGGGCGACCGCCCAGACCGCCATCACGTACAGGCAGACGCGGGAGTCCGCATCGTACGCGATCAGACCGGTGACGAAGAGCAGGAAGGCGATGGCGACGTAGGAGCACTTCGCGCCGCCCGGCGCCGGGAAGGCGCTGGCGGGCAGCCGGCCCGCGTCGACCGCGCGGCGGTACAGGACGTGGCTGACGAGGATCATCAGCCAGGTCCAGATGCCGGCCGCGGTGGCGACGGAGGTGACGTAGCCGAAGGCCTTCTCCGGGACGATGTAGTTGAGGATCACGCCGATGCCCATGAAGGCGACGGAGACCGTGATGCCGAGGGCGGGCGTCTTGGACGACGACAGCCGGGAGAAGACCCGCGGGGCCTCGCCGTTGTCGGCGAGGGTGCGCAGCATGCGGCCGGTGGAGTACATGCCCGAGTTGCAGGACGACAGGGCCGCGGTGAGCACCACGAAGTTGACGATGCCGGCGCCGGCCGGGATGCCGATGACCGCGAACGCCTTCACGAAGGGGCTCACGCCCTCGGCGAACTGGGTCCACTTCACCACGCACAGGATGACGGTGAGCGCGCCGACGTAGAACAGCGCGATGCGCCAGGGCAGGGTGTTGATCGCCTTGGGGAGGGTCTTCTCCGGGTCCTCGGACTCGCCCGCGGTGACGCCGACCAGCTCGACGGCGAGGTAGGCGAACATCACGCCCTGGAGCGTCATCAGCGAGGAGCCGATGCCCTTGGGGAAGAAGCCGTCGAACTGCCAGAGGTTGGCGACGGCGGCCGTGTCGCCGGCCTGGCTGAAGCCGAAGGTCAGCACGCCCAGGCCGATGACGATCATGCCGATGAGGGCGGTCACCTTGACCATCGAGAACCAGAACTCGATCTCGCCGAACAGCTTCACCGAGATCAGGTTGGCCACGAACAGGATCACCAGGAACACCAGCGCCGTCACCCATTGCGGGACGGCCGGGAACCAGTAGTTGACGTAGATCGCGGCGGCCGTCAGCTCGGCCATGCCGGTCACGACCCACATCAGCCAGTAGGTCCAGCCGGTGAAGTAGCCGAAGAACGGACCGAGGAACTCGCGGGAGTACTCCGCGAAGGAACCGGAGACCGGGCGGTACAGCAGCAGCTCGCCCAGGGCCCGCATGATGAAGAAGATGATCACGCCCGCGAGGGCGTACATCAGGATCAGGCTGGGACCGGCCTTGGCGATGTTCGCCCCGGCTCCCAGGAACAGACCGACGCCGATGGCGCCGCCGATCGCGATCATCTGCACCTGACGGCTGCCGAGCCCGCGCTCGTACCCTTCTTCAGGGGCTGTGGTGACCTTCTCAGAGGTCATGAATGGTGCGCCTTTCTCCATGCCGACCCGGGCCTTTCGTCGGCCTCGGATCGGGTTTCGATCCCCCCGGATTGATGGAGCTGTTGCCTGGCCGACGGTCGTCGGCTCGGTGGCGCACCCGGTGAACATGGGTGGTGTTCGCCGGGCGGTCGTGAAGATTTATCACGGCCGCAACACTGATCACGAGAGGGGTGTGGGGCGCATCACACGGCGAAAACCGGACAAAGAACGCCCTAATGCGGCAAAAACGTCCACAGCGGTAATAGGATCGTTATCCGCGATGGAGCGTCCGCTGAGCGGACGCACGCGACAGTCGACTTCAGGCCATGAGGGTGTCGACGAGGGTCTCCTGGAGACCGCCCAGCCACAGATAGGCCAGCACCATCGGCTTGCGCGGATCCGTGTCCGGCAGCCGGTGGAGCGCGTCGGCGTCGTCCTCGTCGGCGATCTCCAGGCGGGCGCCGATCGCCAGCCGGAGGTCGTTGAGGGCCCCGAGCCACTGCCGGGACTGCTGCGGGGACAGTTCGAGCACCGCCCCGCCGTCGCCGGCCGGGGTGAGCGCGTCCAGGGAGCGGATCACCGCGAGCGCGTTCTCCCGCTTGCCGGCCCGCAGGTCGTTCTCCGTGTAGCGGCGGAACTCGGAGGAGTGCGCCCGCCGCCGCTCGGCCTCGGCCGGCGAGGCCGGTTCCTCCTCCGGGTCGCTGTAGGCGTCCGGGAAGAGCCTGCGCAGCACCGGGTCGGCCGGCGGCTCGCTCGGCCCCTCGGCGAACAGCTCGGCGAGCGGGTCGTCGCAGGCGCCGGGGCCGGGGCCGATCAGTTCCAGCAGCTGGACGGCCAGCGACCGGATGATGGAGATCTCGACGTCGTCGAGCGCGACGGCCGCGCCGCCGCCGGGGAGCGGTTCGAAGTGTCCGGGCATGTGGGTTCGGTGGCTACTTCCGGTCCTGCTGGAGGGTGGCCCACAGACCGTAGCCGTGCATCGCCTGCACGTCGCGCTCCATCTCCTCGCGGCTCCCGCTGGAGACGACCGCCCGGCCCTTGTGGTGGACGTCGAGCATGAGTTTGGTGGCCTTGTCCTTGGAGTAGCCGAAGTACGTCTGGAAAACGTACGTCACATAGCTCATGAGGTTGACCGGGTCGTTGTGGACGATCGTGACCCAGGGGAGGTCGGGCTCGGGTACGGCGAAGACATCCTCCGCCGACTCGGTGCGTTCGATCTCTACGGGCGCGGGTGACGTCACACAGCCCATGCTGCCACGGCGCCGATAAATCGTCACACCGACGAAAAGGGAGTACGATCATCGTCATGAACACAGCGGACCTTGGGCTGCCGGTGGACGTTCCCTCGACGGCGCTCTTCACGGACCAGTACGAGCTGACGATGCTGCAGGCCGCCCTGAAGGCCGGCACGGCGGATCGGCGCAGCGTGTTCGAGGTCTTCACCCGGCGGCTGCCGGACGGGCGCCGCTACGGCGTGGTGGCCGGCACCGGCCGGGTCCTGGACGCGGTGGAGAACTTCCGCTTCGACGCCGGCGTCCTCGGCTTCCTGCGCGAGCGCAGGATCGTCGACGAGGAGACCCTGAAGTGGCTCGCCGACTACCGCTTCAGCGGGGACGTCTGGGGCTACCCCGAGGGCGAGGTGTACTTCCCGGGCTCGCCGATCATGCGGGTCGAGGGCACCTTCGGCGAGTGCGTGCTCCTGGAGACCGTCATCCTGTCCATCCTCAACCACGACTCGGCCATCGCGGCCGCCGCCTCCCGCATGGCCTCCGCGGCCGGTGACCGCCCGCTGATCGAGATGGGCGCCCGGCGCACCCACGAACTGGCCGCCGTGGCCGCCTCCCGCGCCGCGTACGTCGGCGGCTTCGCCACCACCTCCGACCTGGCGGCCGGCTTCCGCTACGGCATCCCGACCGTCGGCACCTCCGCCCACGCCTTCACCCTGCTCCACGACCGCGAACGCGACGCCTTCCAGGCCCAGGTCGACAGCCTCGGCAGGGGCACGACCCTGCTGGTGGACACCTACGACGTCACCGAGGCGGTCCGCACGGCGGTGGAGGTGGCCGGCCCCGAGCTGGGCGCGGTCCGCATCGACTCCGGCGACCTGCTGCTGGTGGCCCACCGGGTGCGGCAGCAGCTGGACGAGCTGGGCGCCACCGGAACCAAGATCATCGTCACCTCGGACCTGGACGAGTACGCCATCGCCTCGCTGGCCGCCGCGCCCGTGGACGCGTACGGCGTCGGCACCCAGCTGGTCACCGGCTCCGGCCACCCGACCGCGTCCATGGTCTACAAGCTGGTCGCCCGCGCCGAGAGCGCCGACCCGAGGGCGCCGCTGGCGCCGGTCGCGAAGAAGTCCACCGGCGGCAAGACCTCCGTCGGCGGGCGCAAGTGGGCGGCGCGCCGGGTGGACGCCGAGGGGACCGCGGAGGCCGAGGTCGTCGGCACCGGGCCGGTCCCGGCCGAGCTGGCCGACCGGCAGCTGCTGGTGCAGCTGATCAAGGGCGGCGAGGTGATCGCCCGCGAGCCGCTGGACGTACCGCGCGACCGCCACATCGCCGCCCGCGCCGGACTGCCCCTGTCCGCCACCCAGCTGTCCAGGGGTGAACCCGTCATTCCGACGGAGTACGTCCACGGGCGCTCGGGTAGCTAGAGCGGGACCGTCCTCCGCCCCTCGACGCCCCCTCCCGCAGCAGCCCGGAATTGCCTAGGCTCAGTTACTTCACTCTCAGTCGAAGGACACCCACCATGCGCCGCGCCTTGATCGTCGTAGACGTGCAGAACGACTTCTGCGAGGGGGGCAGCCTCGCGGTGGCCGGCGGCGCCGACGTGGCCGCCGCCGTCACCGAGCTGATCGGCCAGGCGGCGGGCACCGGCTACCGCCACGTGGTGGCCACCCGCGACCACCACATCGCGCCCGGCGGCCATTTCGCCGACGACCCCGACTACGTCCGCTCCTGGCCCGCGCACTGCGTCGCGGGCACCGAGGGCGTGGGCTTCCACCCGAACTTCGCCCCCGCCG
>NZ_JBEXTB010000004.1:344845-375086 GCF_040613915.1 Streptomyces sp. NPDC006193 | reverse complement strand
TCCTCGACCACGTACTGGATCGCCGGCTTGTCGACGACCGGCAGCATCTCCTTGGGAGTGGCCTTGGTCGCCGGCAGGAACCGGGTGCCGAGACCCGCCGCGGGAATGACGGCCTTGGTCACGGCGGGACGGGCGGGAGCGGGAACCATGCCGTGTTCGTCTCTCTCGTTGTGCACGTCAGGCGCCGATGAGGCCGCGTTCGCCGGAGGGCTGGGCGGGGATGCGCGCCTGGGCGAGGGCGGCCGGCGCGGGCGCCGGGGTCCGCTCGTCCAGGGGCAGCACGGCGGGGGTGGGCTCCTCGCCGAGGAACAGGCGGCGCACCACGCGCTCGGCGGCGTTGCCGTCGTCGAACTGCACGAAGCGCTCGCGGAACGCGGCCCGCAGCTCGGCGGCCTTGCCGCTGTTCCAGGCGCCGGAGCGGAAGACCTCGATCAGCTCGTCCTCCGTGGTCGCGGTCGCGCCCGGGGTCTCGCCCGGCTTGCCGGAGAGGATGTCGAAGTAGACGCCGCGCGCCCGGCTGTAGACCTCCCAGTCGTCCGCGTAGGTGACGATCGGGCGGTCCAGGCACGCGTAGTCGAACATGATCGAGGAGTAGTCCGTGATCAGGGCGTCGGCGGCCAGGCAGAGGTCCTCCACCACCGGGTACTTCGACACGTCCTTGATCAGGCCGCGCTCCTGCAGCGCCTCCAGCCGGGGGTCGCCGCCGTAGAAGTAGTGGGTGCGCACCAGGACGACGAAGTCGGGGCCCAGCTCGCGGCAGAACCGCTCCAGGTCGATCCGGGGAACGTAGCCCTTCTGGTAGTCGCGCACCGTCGGGCAGTAGAGGATCGCGGTCTGGCCGGGCTCGATGCCGAGTTCACGGCGGATCCGCAGGACGTCGTCACCGGTGGCCCGGAAGTAGACGTCGTTGCGCGGGTAGCCGTACTCGACCGCCTCGAACGCGCAGGGGTAGACCCGCTCCCAGATCTCCGAGGAGTGCTGGTTGGAGGTGAGGCTGAGGTCCCACTTGTCGGCCCGCTCCAGCATCTTGGCGAAGCTCATGTTCTTTGCGGCCGCGGGGTACTTCTGCTGGTCGATGCCCATCTGCTTCAGCGGGGTGCCGTGATGGGTCTGCAGGAACACCTGCTCGGGCCGCTTGACGATGTTGTTGGGGAAGTTGACGTTGTTGACGAGGTACTTGGCCCGGGCCATGACCTCCCAGTACCGCGGCGAGTTGGCCACCACGTAGTCGACGCCCTCGGGCATGCTGTCCACCGCGTCGCGCCGGACGACCCAGACGCCGTGGACGTTCGGGGCGAGTTCCTTCGCCTTGTGGTAGATCGCCGCCGGGTTGCAGGCCACACCGCGGTTCCAGTAGGCCGCGTAGACCGCGAGGTTCTCGTCGACGGGGCGGCGCAGGTGCAGCTGGTACAGCCGGTTGTAGGCGGTCTTGCCGAGCTTGGTCTTGACCTTGGCGGCCCGCTGGATCACCTGGCGGCGGGTCTTGCCGGCGGCCATCACGGCCGCGTACGCGGTGTAGGAGCCGCGCTCCAGCAGCTGGAACCTGGTGCCCTGCGAGCCCTCCGGGAGGACGAAGCCCTTGGGCTTGTACCGCTTGTACTGGGCGGCCGCCAGCTTGAAGAACTCCGCCCGGTCCTTGGGGACGATCCGGTCCGCACGGGCCAGCGTGAACAGGAAGTGGCTGGCCATGCGCTCGAACAGCAGCGCCCGTACCGGCTCCAGGTGGGGACGCTCGTCGAGGAACTCGAAGAGCCGGGCGTACTGCTCGAAGATGCCGAAGTGCTTGCGGCCGGGCGTGCGCATGGAGTTGCCCTGGCGGCGCTGGCGGTACTCGACGCACACGTGGTCCAGGGCGGCGATGCGCTCCGCGGTCAGCATGGTCTTGTAGACCATGAGCGCGTCCTCGTAGATGCCGTCGGTGAAGACGAAGTTGTTGCCGACGTACCACTCGCGGCGGTAGGCGCGGTTCCAGACGACGGCGAACATGGTGAGGAACTCGGGCCGTTCGAGGGCCGTGAAGACGTCCGTGCCCGCCCCGGCGAGCAGTTCGCCGGCCGCGCTCGCCTGCACCCGGTTGTTCCAGTAGGTGCGGACGTGGTTGAGCAGGAGGATGTCGGGCTTCCCCGTGACCTCCAGGCGGTCCGCTATCGCCTGCAGCGCGCCCTCGGCGAGGGTGTCGTCGCTGTCGAGGAAGAGGATGTACTCGCCGCGCGCCTTCAGCGCGCCCGCGTCCCGCGCCTTGCCGATGCCCCGGTTCTCCTCGAAGTGCACGGGTATGACGCGCTCGTCCAGGGCGGCGTACTCATCGAGGATGCGGCCGCAGGCGTCGGGGGAGTGGTCGTCGATGGCGACGATCTCGAAGTCCTCGAAGGACTGGGAGAGGATGGAGTCCAAGCATGCGCGCAGATACCCCTGCACTTTGTAAACCGGGACGACAACGCTGATTTTCGGCGCAGCGTTTCCATTCGCAACGGGCATGCTTGGGGCTCCTGGGCTGTCGGTCAAACTCAACCGCATCCCGCTGCCGGGCCGGAGCGCGATGCGAGAGGCACAAGGCGTGCGAGGTTAACGTTTATCGAAGCCTACCGTACGCGCCTTGGTGGATGTTCATACCGTACGTCCGCTCCAGGCCGGTCGGTCCGGGTGTGGCAGCGCTCACGGCCGCACCCCGGGCGTCCCGATCTGAGGGGTGCTCAGGTCGCTGACCTGGACGGCAGGTGCCGCGACCCGACGGCCCGGGCGGCTCGGGGGCGGCAGCGGCGCGCGGTTGGGGGCCGTGGTCGGGCCGCACCGCGTGCCGGTGGTCACAGCGCGGACGGCGGTGTCCGCGGCGCGCGGCGTGCGACGGGCGGCGCACGGCGGGCGGCGCCGCGCCCCGCGGGGACGGCCGCCCCGGGCCGGCCGAATAAGGGAAAGGCGTGATTGCATCGCGTTTCGGCGGGAAATCGAGAGGTGATTCTCGGTGCCTTCTCCAGCACGGAACGGCGTCGAATTGCCGTTTCCCCCGCGCGTCCCTTTTCCTGGCTTAGACGGCGCACGCGTCCCCGGTGAGCGGGAAGCCCCCGCGCCGCGGTCCGCCGGCTGAACAGTCCGGCGGGCCGCGCCCGGCTTCCCGTAGATTGTGGAACCCGCGGAGCAGCGCGGTGCAGGAACGTGCACGTGAAGGAGACGGACCGCAGGTGGCACAGGCAAGGCAGGCCGTGGGCGAGGCCCGCAGGATCGTCGTCAAGGTGGGGTCCTCCTCCCTGACCACCGCCGCCGGCGGGCTCGACGCCGACCGCGTCGACGCCCTCGTCGACGTCCTCGCCAAGTTCCGCAGCGGCGGGGAGAGGGAGATCGTCCTCGTCTCCTCCGGCGCCATCGCCGCCGGCCTCGCCCCGCTGGGCCTGCGCCGCCGCCCCAAGGACCTCGCCCGCCAGCAGGCCGCCGCCAGCGTCGGCCAGGGCCTGCTCGTCGCCCGCTACACCGCCTCCTTCGCCCGCTACGGCGTCCGCGTCGGCCAGGTGCTGCTCACCAGCGACGACATGAGCCGCCGCGCGCACCACCGCAACGCCTCCCGCACGCTCGACAAGCTGCTCGCGATGGGCGCCTTCCCGATCGTCAACGAGAACGACACCGTCGCCACGGACGAGATCCGTTTCGGCGACAACGACCGCCTCGCCGCCCTCGTCGCCCACCTCGTCCACGCCGACCTGCTGGTCCTCCTCTCCGACGTGGACGGCGTCTACGACGGCGACCCCGGCAGGCCCGGCACCTCCCGGATCGCCGAGGTCAGGGGGCCGGAGGATCTCACCGGTGTGGACATCGGCAGCGCCGGGAAGGCCGGCGTCGGCACCGGCGGCATGGTCACCAAGGTCGAGGCCGCGCGGATCGCCGCCGCCGCCGGTATCCCGGTGGTGCTGACCAGCGCCGTCCACGCCGCCGAGGCCCTCGCCGGCCGCGACACCGGCACCTTCTTCCACCCGGCCGGAAAGCGCTCCGCCGACCGCCTCCTCTGGCTCCAGCACGCCTCCACCCCGCAGGGCGCCCTGACCCTGGACGACGGCGCGGTGGACGCGGTCGTACGGCGGCGCAAGTCGCTGCTGCCCGCCGGGATCGCCGCCGTGGACGGCGAGTTCAGCGCCGGCGACCCCGTCGAGCTGCGGGACGCCTCCGGTCGCGCGGTGGCCCGCGGACTCGTCAACTTCGACGCCAGGGAGATCCCCCGGCTGATCGGGCGTTCGACCCGCGAGCTGGCACGCGAGCTGGGCCCGGCGTACGAGCGCGAGGTCGTGCACCGGGACGACCTGGTGCTGCTGCACGCCTGACCTCCGCGGAACCGGCCGCGAGCGGGGCCCGCGCGCCGCCCCGCCGGGGGACGTTCCGCAAAACCACCACGCGGAGCCTTGCGGCCTGCTCAACTTTGTCTCAGGGACATGTTGAGAGGACACGTCCCGTCAAGGGGCCATGCCAGCCGTGCCGGGCATGTGCGGGGCATGGGGGGCATGCGTGAAGGAGGCCGTCGTGAGACGAGTGCGCCCTGGGGCGGCGTCCCGCGGTGCTCTGACGAGCGTCGCGGCCGGCGACACCTATGAGGAGCCCAGGGACCTGCCCCGGCTGTGGCACGTCACCCTCAGCCTGTCCGGCGAGAAGGTCCCCCTGGCCGAGCTGCGGCGGGCCCTGGAGCAGCTCGCCCACGACCACCCCTTCCTGCTGACCAGCAGATACGCGACCGACCACGCGGAGATCCGGTACTGGGAAGAGGCCCGGGACCTGCACGACGCCGCCGCCGTGGCGCTGCGGCTGTGGGGCGAGCACCGGCAGAGCGCCGGCCTGCCGCCGTGGGAGATCGTCGGCCTCGAGGTCATCGACCGCGAGACCTACCACCAGCGCATCGCCGCCGGCTACGGCCCCGCGCCGGCCACGCCGGTCGGCGTACACCCGTTCTGACCCCCAGCCTGCGGCTTCCGGGCGGCTCGCGGGCCGGTCCGGGGGGGGTGGTCACGGGTTCTGCTCCGGGAGGGGAGTGGTGGTGGGCGTACCGCGGGGCGCGGAGGTTCACCCCTTTTGGGGTGTCTCGGGGTGTGGGACGACCGCTGAACCGCCGCGTTCCGCGCACTACGCTTCCTTCATGACCACGCTCTCGCCGTACGACTCGATGTCCCCGGTCACCCAGGCCGCCTACCGGGCGAAGGCCGCCGCCGCCGACCTGGCGCCGCTCCCGCGCGCCGCGAAGGACGACGCGCTGCTCGCCGTCGCCGACGCCCTGGAGGTCCGGACGGCCGAGATCGTCGAGGCCAACGCGGAGGACGTGGCCAAGGCCCGCGACAACGGCACCAGCGAGGCCATCGTCGACCGGCTCACCCTCACCCCCGAGCGGATCCGCGCCATCGCCTCCGACGTCCGGGACGTCGCGGGGCTGCCCGACCCGGTCGGTGAGGTGGTCCGCGGCTCCACCCTCCCCAACGGCATCGACCTGCGCCAGGTCCGCGTCCCGCTCGGTGTCGTCGGCATCGTCTACGAGGCCCGCCCGAACGTCACCGTCGACGCCGCCGCGCTCTGCCTGAAGTCCGGCAACGCCGTCCTGCTGCGCGGCTCCGCCTCCGCCTACGCGTCCAACACCGCCCTGGTCCGCGTGCTCCGCGACGCCGTCGGCGGCGCCGGCCTGCCTGCCGACGCGGTCCAGCTCGTGCCCGGGGAGAGCCGCGACTCCGTGCGCGAGCTGATGCGCGCCCGCGGCCTGGTCGACGTCCTCATCCCGCGCGGCGGCGCCTCCCTGATCCGGACCGTGGTCACCGAGTCCACCGTCCCGGTCATCGAGACCGGCACCGGCAACTGCCACGTCTACGTCGACGCCCAGGCCGACATCGACACGGCCGTCGAGATCCTGGTCAACTCCAAGGCCCAGCGGGTCAGCGTCTGCAACGCCGCCGAGACCCTCCTCGTCCACCAGGACATCGCCCCCGAGTTCCTGCCGCGCGCCCTGGACGCCCTCGCCGAGGCCGGCGTCACCGTCCACGCCGACGAGCGGGTCATGGCCTACGCCAAGGACTCCAAGGCGACCGTGGTGGAGGCGACCGCCGAGGACTGGGAGACCGAGTACCTGTCCTACGACATCGCCGCCGCCGTCGTGGACTCCCTCGACAAGGCCGTCGAGCACATCCGGACGTGGAGCTCCGGCCACACCGAGGCCATCGTCACCACCTCCCAGCAGGCCGCCCGCCGCTTCACCCAGCTGGTCGACTCCACCACCGTCGCCGTGAACGCCTCCACCCGCTTCACCGACGGCGGCCAGTTCGGCTTCGGCGCCGAGATCGGCATCTCCACCCAGAAGCTGCACGCCCGCGGCCCGATGGGCCTGCCGGAGCTGACGAGCACGAAGTACATCGTCACCGGCGACGGACACGTACGCCGCTGACCCCCGCACCGCACCGTCCCCGCACGGGGGCGCGTCCGAAAAGGCGTCTCACCAGGCAGACGGATGTCCGTACCGTCTGCCCAAAATGACCCCCCAGGTCTACTCTGGATGCGTGCCGGAGGACGTGGGGGGCACGCCGTTTCCTGACGGCCGCGAGCCCGATGACGACCACGACCGCGGAACGGCGGACGAAGAGTTCGCCTCCGTGGTCTTCGACGAGGCCTTCATACAGGCGGCCCCGGTCCACGAGCCGACCGCGGTCGAACGGCTTCTCGCCGCCGCCCAGGCCCGGGCCGAGGCGTCCGAGGCGGAGGCCCGCCGCACCCACCCCCGGGGCGAGCGGTACGACGACGGCTACGGCCACGAGGACCTCGGATTCGGCCAGGATCCGGACGACGACGAACCGGACGACGCCTACGTCCTCGGCCACCGTCACGGCCCCTTCGGCTTCCACGGCAAGCAGGTCCGCTGGCACCGCCCCGTCGCCTGGGTCCTCGCCGTCGTGATGGGCATCGGCATGGTCGCCCTGGCCTTCGCCGCGGTCTACCGGGGAGGGTCCTCCGGCACCCGCGAACGGGTCCCCGCCCCCGCCTCGACCAACCTGGAACAGGGTGGCGCGGCCGCCCCCGCCACCCCCGGAGAGCACTCCCGCCCGGCGGTCCCGGCCGTCCCGCGCAGCCCCTGAGGAGCCCGCCCGAGCTTGGCGAGAACCTGACATAGGTTGCGGCGCAGCGCGGCGTTTACCCGGGGCCCGCGAGACCTACCCTGAAGGTATGGGCGGGCCTGGAGACCCACCGGAGGGGACACCCGAGGGCGGCCCCGGAGGTGCGGAGGACGAATACCGATCCGTCGTGTTCGACGAGTCGTTCGTCCGTGCTGCCCGCCTCCAGGAGTCCTCCGCCGCGGAGCGGATGGCCGACCACGCGCCCGCCGTCCGCCGCCGCCCGCCCCGGCACCGCGGACTCGCCCGGCAGCTGATGGTCCTCGTCCTGCTGATCGCCGTCGCCTTCGGCACCGCGATCTACCTGGGTTTCCGCCACCCCTACAGCTCTCCGCAGGTCCGCCGCTCCGGAGAACTCGTGCGGATGAGCGTCGTCCCGCTCGCCCCGCGGGGCCGGGTGCCCGGCGCCGCCGACGCCGAGAAGCTGTACGCGCGCAGCCCCGCCGCCCAGTTCGAGGTCGGCGCCGAGGGCATGCCCCTGCCCGCCGTCCGGCGGACCGCCCACTTCTCCGACAGCCAGGTGGTCACCGCGCTCACCACCGCCAAGGACTACCTCGTCCGCTCCTCGCTCGACCCCGCGGTGCTGACCGGCCGCGAGGTGCGGCCCGCCCGGGCCCTGCTCGACCCCGGCCAGCTCGACCAGTTCGACCGGAGCTTCGACCGTCCCGCGGCGGACGGCCGGCACGCCCCCACCGGCTGGGTGGTCCGCCTCGACCCCGCCCGGGTCCGGCTGGCCGGCGACGGGATCCGGGTCCGGGGCACGCTGCGGGCCGCCGAAGCCGACGCGGCGACGCTCGAGGTCACCGCCGACCACGTCTTCGTGTACGCCCTGCGCCCCGCCGGCGCCGCCGCCGACGCGCCCGCCTCGCTCTTCACCGTCCGCCGCGCGCTGACCTTCCACTTCGACCGGGACGACCTGCGCACCCACCAGGTCCAGCTGGTCACGTCCTCCGTCCAGGCGGGCCCCCTCGCCTGCGCCGAGGACTCCGCCTCCTACCTCCGCCCCCTGCTGGCCGGCCGGACGGCCCCGCCCGGCGGCCCCGCGGGCGCAGACCCCTACGACACCGACGGCGCGGCGACCCTGTGCGGGACCCTGGCCGACGAGGCGCAGCCGCAGGTGTGAGGGAAGGCTCGGGCAGCGGTCCGCCCGCGCACCACCGCCCGGCGAGGCGCCACCGCCGACCCAGGCGCCACCGCCCGGCGAGGCGCCACCGCCGACCCAGGCGCCACCGCCCGGCGAGGCGCCACCGCCGACCCAGGCGCCACCGCCCGGCGAGGCGCCGCCGCCCGCTCTACTTCTCGTCCGTGCCGGAGGCGTCCCCCTTGGCGGGCGGGGGGCTGCGGAAGCCGTCGAAGCCCCGGCGGACCCGGTCGCCCAGTTCGCCCGCCCCGCCCGCGAGATCCGTGACCAGCTTCATCAGCGGGTCCTTGGAGCTCTTCACGTCGTCGGCGTAGCCGGCCGCCGACTCACGGAGGGAGTCGGTGACGGAGGTGTCCTTGTCCTCGCCGCGCCGCGGATAGTGGCCGTCCATGATCCGCTGGTGGTCCCGGGACTCGGCCCACTTCTTCAGCTCGGCGGCCCGCACGGTGGTGAACGGGTGGGAGCGGGGCAGCATGTTGAGGATCTTCAGCACGGAGTCGCGCAGATCGCCCCCGGAGTCGTACTCCTCGGCCTGCTCCAGGAAGGCGTCCACGTTCATCTCGTGCAGGTGGTTGCCGCCGGCGATCTTCATCAGGCCCCGCATCGACGCCCGGACGTCCTGGCCCACCAGCAGCCCGGCCCGGTCGGCGGACAGCTCGGACTTGCGGAACCACTCCCGCAGCGCCGTGACGATCGCCATGATCGCCAGATTGCCCAGCGGGATCCAGGCGACCTTCAGCGCGAGGCTCGTCAGGAACAGCAGGATCGTGCGGTACACCGAGTGCCCGGACAGCGCGTGCCCCACCTCGTGCCCGACGACCGCCCGCATCTCCTCCTCGTCGAGCAGCTCCACCAGCCCGGTGGTGACCACGATGATCGGCTCGTCCATGCCGATGCACATCGCGTTCGGCTGCGGGTCCTGTGTGACGTACATCGGCGGGACCTTCTCCAGGTCCAGGATGTAGCAGGCGTCCAGCAGCATGGAGTGCAGGTGGGCGAACTGCCGCTCGGAGACCCGCACCGAGTCGGACAGGAACAGCAGCCGCAGGCTGCGCTCCGGCAACAGCCCGCTGAGTGCCTTGAACACGGTGTCGAACCCGCTCAGCTTGCGCAGCGCGACCAGGGCGGAACGGTCGGCCGGGTGCTCGTACGCACGCGAGGAGATCTCCGGGAAGCGCCTGCGCCGCCTGCCCGGCGCCCGCTCGTGCCCCGTCCGCTGGTGGGCGTCGTCGGACATGTCTTCCCCCATGTGCGTGTGAGTGCGCTGAGTCCCCGAGGAAGGGCCCAGCCTAGGCGGAGATACCGTGGACGGGCAGTGCACCGGAAGGAGCGCGTCATGGAGCACCACCCCGCAGCCGCCCGGCTGACGCACGCCGCGGCGCTGGCCGTCCAGCAGCACGGGGCGGGCAACCTGCTCCGCGTCGTCCTGATCGTGATGGTCCTGGGCTGTGCGCTGACCGCCTGGCTCCTGCTGCGCGGCTACAAGCGGAAGGACGACTGACGGGCCCCGGAGGTTCCCGCCGCCGGCCGCCCCTGCCCTGCCCCGAGCGCCCCACCCCGCCCGGCCGCCCCGCCCTGCCGCCCCCGCCCGCCGCGGGTGACCCGCCGGCGGCCCTGTGCCGCCGACGGCGGAGTCGGCGTGAGCGCCGCCGGGCCGCCCGCTTACGATGAGCCGACGTCTTTATCCCGCCCACACGCGATAGGTCCTGCCGAAGATGAGCTTCCACAGCGCCGCAGCCCAGTTGGTCACCCTTGCCGCCGAGGGCCAGGAGCACGGCGGAAACCACAACAGCCTCAACCCGGCCGTCACCGGTGGCGGCGCCCTGGTCGTCCTGCTCCTGCTGCTGTGGATCACCACGCGCTTCAACCGCGACCGCTGAGCGGGGGACCCGGTCCCCGGCAAGACGCCCCAGGCCGGGCCGGTAGGGTCTGCACGCATGGGAGAGCAGGACATGCCTACCGGTCCGGCGCGCAAGAAGCCCGACGCCCCGGTGAAGCACCCGCAGCACGGACCGGGGGACGGCCCCGCCCACACGGGCAGGCGGCGCCTGGGCGTCATGGGCGGCACCTTCGACCCGATCCACCACGGGCACCTGGTGGCGGCCAGCGAGGTCGCCGCGCGGTTCGAGCTGGACGAGGTGGTGTTCGTGCCCACCGGCCAGCCGTGGCAGAAGTCCCACCGCAAGGTCTCCCCGGCGGAGGACCGCTACCTGATGACGGTCATCGCCACCGCCGAGAACCCGCAGTTCTCCGTCAGCCGCATCGACATCGACCGCGGCGGCCCCACCTACACCGTGGACACCCTGCGCGACCTGCGCGCCCTCAACCCCGACACCGACCTCTTCTTCATCACCGGCGCCGACGCCCTCGCCCAGCTGCTGACCTGGCGCGACTCCGAGGAGCTGTTCTCCCTCGCGCACTTCGTCGGCGTCACCCGGCCCGGCCACCAGCTGACCGACCCCGGCCTGCCGGAGGGCGGCGTCTCCCTGGTGGAGGTGCCCGCGCTCGCCATCTCCTCCACCGGCTGCCGCGCCCGGGTCGCCAAGGGTGACCCCATCTGGTACATGGTGCCGGACGGAGTCGTGCGCTACATCGCCAAGCGCCAGCTGTACTGCGGCGAGTGAGCCGAGAGGGGCACCGGTGAACGACCGATACGACGCGGGCGACGCAGGCTACGACGCCGGCCCGTACGAGCTCGTCGGCTACGACGAGTACGGGCAGCCCGTCTACCGTCAGGCCGCGGCGCAGCAGGCTCCGGCCCACCCCGCTCCGCAGACGGCCTACGACCCGTACGCGCAGCAGCAGGGCTACGGCTACGACCCCTACGCCACCGGCGGGCAGCAGCCGGCGCCCGCCCACGGCTCCGCCCACCAGCCGGCCGCGTACGACCCCTACGGTTCCGGGGCCCCGTACGACCCCTACGACCCGTACGGCGCCCAGGACCCCGCCGGCTACGACCCCTACGGGCAGGCGGCGGCCGGCGGGCAGCAGCCCCGGACCGCCGAGCAGACCGCCTACGTCCCCCAGCAGGCCGGCCCCGCCGAGGAGGCCGCCCACGGCTCCCGGCAGGCCGGCCCCGCCGAGGACGCGCCGGCCCCGCGGGAGACCGAGCCGGACGGCGGCGGAACGGGCGAACAGGACTACCGCACGGAGCAGTTCGCCTTCGTCGAGGAGCCGGACGGCGACTCCGAGGACGTCATCGACTGGCTGAAGTTCACCGAGAACCGCACCGAGCGGCGCGAAGAGGCCCGCCGCCGGGCCCGCAGCCGGATCATCGCCCTCCTCGTCGTCCTCGCCCTCGTCGCGGTCGGCGGCGTCGGCTACCTCTGGTACGCCGGAGAACTGCCCGGCCTGTCCTCCTCCGGCGGCACGAGCGGCTCCGCCACCGCCGCCGGCGCCCAGAAGCGCGACGTGATCGTCGTCCACCTGCACAACACCGGCAAGGGCGGCACCTCCACGGCGCTGCTGGTCGACAACACCACGACCCGGCAGGGCACCACCGTCCTGCTGCCCAACTCCCTCGCGCTGACCGGCGACGACGGCTCCACGACCACCCTCGCCGAGTCCGTGGACGACGACGGCGCCTCCGGCACCCGCGACCAGCTCGACACCGTCCTCGGCACCAGCATCCAGGGCACCTGGCGCCTGGACACCCCCTACCTGCAGAACCTCGTCGAACTCGTCGGCAACATAGAGATCGACACCGACACCGACGTGCCCGACCCGGACGCCGGGAAGAAAGGCGCCGCACCGCTGGTCCACCGGGGCCAGGACCAGACCCTGAGCGGCAGGATGGCCGTGGCCTACGCCACCTACCGCGCCGCCGGCGAGTCGCAGAACGCCCAGCTGGAACGGTTCGGCCAGGTGATGCAGGGGGTGCTGCGCAAGATGTCCTCCGACCCGTCGTCGGCCACCACCACCGTGCAGACCCTCGCGCAGATCCTCGACCCGCCGCTGACCGACAAGGACCTCGGCGCGTTCCTCGCCCGGCTCGCCGACCTCGCCAAGAGCGGCGACTACCGGACCGCCCTGCTGCCCGTGCAGGCCGACGGCACGCTCAGCGCGCAGACCGGCGGCAGCGTGGTCAAGGACGTCCTCGGCGGCACCGCCAAGAGCCCCGGCGCGGGCTCCGCCGTCCGGGTCTCCGTGCAGAACGCCACCGGAGTGAAGGACGACACCGAGAAGGCCCGCGTGATGCTGCTGGGCGGCGGCTTCACCTTCCTGGAGGGCGGCGCCGCCGGCCCGCGGCCCACCTCCCAGGTGGTCTACGCGGACGCCGCCGACAAGGCCGACGCCGCGGAGGTCGCCAAGACCCTCGGCCTGCCGGCCGGCTCCGTGACCAAGGGGACGGTCTCCTCCGGCGCCGACGTCTCGGTGGTCCTCGGCCGCGACTACCGGCCGTCCTCCTCCTGACGGACAGCGTCCCGAACGGGGCGCCCCGCGTGCGGCCGCCGCCACGTGGGGCGCCCCCGGCGGTCATGAGACCCTTGAGGGCAAAAGACCGCCGACGGAAAGCCACGTAGTGACCGCCACAGACCGTTCCCTCGAGCTCATCAACACCGCCGCCCAGGCGGCGGCCGACAAGCTCGCCCACGACGTGATCGCCTACGACGTCAGCGATGTGCTGTCGATCACGGACGCCTTCCTGCTGGCGTCCGCGCCGAACGACCGCCAGGTCAAGGCCATCGTCGACGAGATCGAAGAGCGCCTGCTGAAGGAGCTCGGCGCCAAGCCGGTCCGCCGCGAGGGCGACCGCGAGGCCCGCTGGGTGCTGCTCGACTACGTCGACATCGTCGTCCACGTGCAGCACAGCGAGGAGCGCGTCTTCTACGCCCTGGAGCGGCTGTGGAAGGACTGCCCCGAGCTCGAGCTGCCCGCCGACGCCAAGGCCACCCGCGGCAAGGGTGAGGAACACGCCAGGCTGCAGGCCGCCGAGGCCGACCAGGAGCCGGGCCGGGGGTGGTGATGAGCGCCACCGGTGAGGTGACCGACCGCAAGGGGCGGGGCCGCCGCATCATCCTGTGGCGGCACGGCCAGACCCTCTGGAACGTGGAGCGCCGCTTCCAGGGCTCCACGGACGTCGAGCTGACCGAGACCGGGATCGGCCAGGCCCGCCGCGCCGCCCGGCTGCTCGCCTCCCTGCGCCCGGACGCGATCATCTCCTCGGACCTGCGGCGGGCCGCGCACACCGCTGCCGAGCTGGCCGCCCTCACCGGCCTCGCCGTCACCCTCGAGGAGGACCTGCGCGAGACCTACGCGGGCGTCTGGCAGGGGCTGACGCACGACGAGATCATCGCCCGCCACGGCGAGGAGTACGCCGCCTGGAAGCGCGGCGAGGCGGTCCGCCGCGGCGGCGGCGAACTGGAGACCGAGGTCGCCGACCGGGCCGCGCCCGTCGTGCTGCGGCACGCCGAGAAGCTGCCCGAGGACGGCACGCTCGTCGTCGTCAGCCACGGCGGCACCATCCGCACCACCATCGGCCGGCTCCTCGGTCTGGAGGCCCGGCACTGGGAGAGCTTCGGCGGCCTGTCCAACTGCTGCTGGTCCGTGCTGGGCGAGGGCGCCCGCGGCTGGCGGCTGCTGGAGCACAACGCCGGCACCCTGCCGGAGCCCGTCCTCGGCGACGACGACTGACCGTCCCGCGGCGCCCGGACCCCGGATTTCACTTTCCGGCAGGTCACCGGCTAAAGTTCTTCTTGTTCGCCCCGCCGAGCGGAGCGAGACACCATGCGGCTCCGGCCGCGTGGCACCAGGGGCTATAGCTCAGTTGGTAGAGCGCCTGCATGGCATGCAGGAGGTCAGGAGTTCAATTCTCCTTAGCTCCACAGGTCGACGCTCAATTCGAGTCGTCAGCGATCGGCGATGAAGATCCCGTCCCCTCAGGGGGGCGGGATCTTCTGCTTGTGCGGGCCGCCCGGACCGGGTTGAGTCGATCGGCGCCGTGCCGCCGTATAGCTGTGCGGAGACGTTATCCGGGGGCGTCCGGGCGCCCGCCGGGGCGGCCGCGGCGGCCGCCGTGTCCGGACCGGTACCGATGCGTCGCTGACCGTGTCGGCCCGGCCGTGGCAGAATCAGACGGCCGGAAGGGGGCGCGGCCCGACGGGAGGAGTGGCGATGCCTGCGAGCATCCTTGGGGAGGTCGGCCACCTCCTCGGTGCGGCGTTGATACGGGACACGGCCACCCGGCTCAGCTGCCCTTCCTGCGGTTCCGCGCATGTCGCGCAAGTCCTCGGCGACAACGGCGGGATCTCCTACGTGTGCACGGCCTGCGGCCACAGCTGGAGCTGAATCGATGGGTGCACACAGGCGGAAGTGCGACTGGTGCGGGAGCGGCACGCCGATCGTCCGGGACATGGAGCCGATCAACCCCGACTACCAGTACTGGTGCGAGGAGTGCGCGCGGGCGCTGATCATAAAAGGCGACCCGATCGAGACGTACCGGGAGCTGGAGGGCGAGCCGATCTACGGCCGGCTCCTGGAGGAGCACTGCACGCTCAAGCGGTTCTACCAGTTCGTCACGGCCTGACGCGGACCGCCCCGCACCCGGCCCCCGGCGGCGGCGTCCGGGCCGGCACGAGGACGAGCGCGCCGGCCGCCCCGTAGAGGGCCGTGAGCGCCAGGGCGACGCCGTGCAGGTGCAGTTCGGGACGTCCGGCGCCGTGCGGCACCCACCACGGGGCGTACGAGCAGAAGACCAGCAGGGCGCCCAGGGCCGCCGCCCGGCGCCCGCGCGTCCACAGCAGCAGCACCAGCGGCACGCACCACACCCAGTGGTGGGTCCAGGACACCGGACTGACCAGCAGCGCGGTCACCGCGCAGACGCACACCGCCCGGTCCCGCCGCCCCCGCAACTCCGCCCGCACGGCCACCGCGAGCCCCAGGACGCCCGCCAGGGCCGCGGGGACGGCCCAGAGGACTCCCGGGTCGGGTGCGTGCAGCAAGCGCGCCAGGACGCCGCGCAGGGCCTGGTTGGCGGTGTCCTCGGCGTGGCCGACGCGGGACGCACGGAACACCGCCTCCGTCCAGAACCGCAGGGAGTCGTGCGGCAGGGCGGCCGCCGCGAGCAGCGTCGCCGCGGTGAACGAGACGGCCGCCCCGCGCGCGTGCCGCAGCCACGGCCCCGCGTCCCGGCCGGTGCGGCGGGCCGCGAGGCCGGTGGCGAGCAGGAACAGCGCGAACAGCGCGGGCGTCAGCTTCACCGCCGCCGCGAGCCCCAGGCCCGCCCCGGTCCAGCGGTCGTGCCCGCCGGCGGGGCGGCGGGTCAGGTCCCACAGCACCAGGACCGCCAGCAGCAGGTTGACCTGCCCGTAGCGCAGCGTCGTCCACACCGGCTCGCACCACACCGCCGCCGCCGCGACCCACCATGCGGTCTCCCCGCGCGCACGGCCGACGAGCCGCAGCGACAGCCGGACGAAGACCACCAGGAGCGCCAGGTTGCCCGCCGTCGCCAGTCCGCGCAGCACAGCCGTGTCCAGCAGCGGCAGCGGCGTGAACAGCAGGGCCGCGAACGGCGGGTAGGTGGCGGGCAGGTGGGCGGCCGTGGCCCGCAGCGCGTACAGGTCGCCGCCGGCGCGCACGGCCGCGCCCTCGGCCCGGTAGACCATCAGGTCGATCATCGACACGTGCGCGGCCCGCTGAGCGGCGCAGAACGCCGTGAACGACAGCAGGCACACGCCCAGGGCGGCCGGCGTCCGGCTGCGGGCCGCGGGGAACACGATCACGGGCATGGAAGCCGACATTAGCTCCCGAACCGGAGCAGAGCGGAAACCGATTTGGTACTGCACCCCCAGGACCGTGTAATGTTGGCGTCGCCGCCGGGGAGACCGGGCGGAACCGGACAAGGGGCTATAGCTCAGTTGGTAGAGCGCTTGCATGGCATGCAAGAGGTCAGGAGTTCAATTCTCCTTAGCTCCACAGCAGTCGAAGGCGGATCATCCAGTGGATGGTCCGCCTTCGGCGTGTTCCACCGCGCGCCGGCCGGCTGTGCGCGAAGGAGCGGCGGGCCACCCGAGCCGGGGTGACCCGCCGCTCCTCGGTGGTCAGCGGCCGAGGGCGCGCCGGCCCCGTCCCTGGGAGAGGACCGGCAGATTCCGCGACGGCGCCTGTCCGCGCGTGTCCTCCTCGATGCGCAGCGCCAGCGCCGGGCAGCGGCGCACCGCGCGCAGCGCCTTCGCCTCCGCGTACCGGGGCACCTGCGCCTGGGCGACGGTCGGGAAGCCGTCGGCGCCCAGTTCGAACACCTCCGGGAGGATGTCCGCGCACAGGCCGTGGCCCCGGCACAGCGTCCAGTCGACGTAGATCTTCTGACGGCTGCCGCCGGACTCCTCGGGCTCCGCGCCGCCCGGGACGCCCGTGGGGGCCCTGCCCCCCTCGAAGAGCGGCAGCACGCCCTCCACGGGCCGTCCGCAGCCGTTGCCGAGCACGTGCGCGGCCAGGTCGTCGGTGAACGCCTTGACGGTCGACTCCAGGAACATCGCCGACCCGTCCGGGTGCGAACACGCCCCGCGCCGCTTGACGTTCCTCGCGACCTGCTTCAGCGCCTCCAGGGCGGCCGGTCCGCCGCCGTTGAGGATGTCCTCCATCCCGCGCGCGGCGGCGGGCAGTCCGAGGTAGCAGGGGCCGCACTGGCCGGCGCTCTCCTCGGCCAGCCACTGCGCCACCCGCAGCGACTCGCCCAGCGGGCAGGTCTCCTGGCTGATCGGCAGGATCGCGCCCGCGCCCAGGGAACCGCCCACCGCGTCCAGCGAGTTGCGCGAGACGACCGCCTCGTTGACGGTCGCCGCGTCGATCCACTTGCCGTGGTAGCCGCCGGTCAGCACGCCCTGCGGCACCGGCGGTGCGCCCGCCAGCTGCAGCACGTACCGCAGCGGCACGCCCGTGGGGACCTCGATCACCATCGGGCGGGCGACGGCGCCGGACACGGTCAGCATCACGGTGCCCGGCTCGTCGTACAGGCCGGTGTTGCCGTAGCGCTCCGGGCCGATGCGGGCGGCGATGGCGAGCTGCGCGAACGTCTCCGCGTTCGACAGCAGTGTGGGCGCCCCGCCGACGCCGGTCTGCGAGGCGCTGATCTTGCGGCCGGGCGGCACCGCCGGACCGCCGTCGATCGAGCGGATCAGCGAGGCGGCGGCGCCGGTGACCATGCGCACCGGGTTGCGCTGGACCCACGCGCGCAGTGCCGACCTGCGGCTGTTGCTCAGGCCGCGCTCGGCGAGCGCGGCCTCCATGGAACGCTGTGTGGACTCCCGGGTGACGCCGATCACGAGCGTGCGCGCGCCGAGTGCCTCCGCGCACAGCAGCGCGCCGTCGAGGATGAGGTGCGGGGCGCGGTTGATGAGCACCGTGTCCTTGCGGCAGGCGGGTTCGTCCTCGCTGCCGTTGACCACGACGACCGGCCGCACCCCCCGTTTGATCGCCGACTCGGCGACCGAGCGCAGCTTCCTGTGGAAGGGGAAGCCGGCGCCGCCGCGGCCCCTGAGGTTGATGCGTTCGGCGAGCTGGGCGAGCTGTTCGCCGCCCAGCGGGTCGAGCGGCCCGTGCACCTTCAGGTGCATCGGCAGATCGAGCCGCTCCACAAGGTCGAAGCCCGACGTGAGCTGGGGAAGCCCGACCACGCGGACTTCTGGGACGTCGGGCAGGGCCTCGTTCACTTAAAGCCTCCGGAAGGCGTGTTCCAAGGTTCGCCCGAACCCGGCGTGTCGTAGGACGCGCCGGGCCGCGTTTCGGTGGCGGGACCGCTGTTGTAGGTGTCGTTCGGGTTGTACGTGCCGTAGAGGCCGTTCGTCTCACCGGTGTCGTACACGTCACTTCCGCCGTATCCGGCGGCGCCCGTATTGCCGTAGACCGGGATGGTGTATCCGGTGTCCTGCAGCGGGTCGTACGCGGACGGCGGCGCCTCGCCGACCGGGGGCGGCATCGGGATCGGCCAGCTTCCGGAGGTGCTGGAGGGGCTGTCCACGCGCGGGACGGCCTCCGTGGCCTGGAGGTCCAGCGGCAGGTCCATGCGGGCGGTCTGCTCGGCGGCGAACGGGCCGCGCGTGCCGCCCGGCGTGGGCACCGTGCGGTAGGCGGCCGCGAAGCCCGCGGCCGGCTCGGCGGCGGAGGCCGCGGGTGACTGGTACAGCGGCGCGGAGGCGGCCGCCCGGCCGGCGGACGCCGGCTTCGGCTCCCGCCGGCCGTCGTACCCGGGCAGCCCCGACTCCGCCACCCGGGCGCGGCGCGCGTCCAGCTCGTCCAGCCCGGGCCGCTCGGAGCTGCCGAACAGGGCCACCAGCCGGTCGGCGACCTTGCGCTTGACCGGGCGCGGGGCGGAGCGCAGCGCGAGGGCGCCCATCACGCCGAGCAGGGACAGGCTGTAGAGGATCACGAAGATCGGCTTGGCGGCGCGACCCGCGTAGAGCCCGTGGACCAGGGCCGCGCACCAGGCCGGATAGGCCAGCATGTGCATGGCCCGCCAGCGCGCGGCGACCGGCGCCGGCGTGGCGAAGTTGCTGCGCAGGGCGCCGGTGATGCCCACGAAGATCATCAGCAGGCCCGCCAGGGAGCCGAGTCCGATCAGGCCGGCGATGCCGGAGACGCCGAGCGAGAACGGCACGAGCGCGGCGATGAGCTCGGTGTGGCCGAGCGCGATCTTCGTGGTGATGTGCAGCAGCAGGAACGCGATCGAGGCGACCGCGGTCGTCCGGTGCACCGCCTGGCCGACGATCCGCTGCCGCGTGTTGAGGAAGATCCGGTCCTGGGCGAACAGGCCCCAGATCACCGAGCAGCTGAGCGAGACGAGGGACAGCACGCCCGCGCCGAAGTTCAGGAACTCGCGGAACTGGCTGCCTCCGACCAGCACGGCCACGGGTATGAGCAGCAGGACGACAGCGGACGCCACCCCGTAGGCCGAGCGGCCTGGCTTGGGGAGCGAGCTGGTACTACGACGAGGGTTCATGGGGGCAACTCCGAGCAGTTTCGGGAAAGCGGTCCCGCTGCCGCACTCTAAGTGGCGCCATACCGATCAGTACGGGTGTTTGGGTTATTGCGTTGTGGTGAGCGGACCGTGCGACGGTGGGTGTCCGTCAGCGGACGGTACGCGACGTCATTGTCGACCTTGCTGGGACTCCGGCGGGCTGCGTGACATGTCGATCAGGCATACGGACGGGCGTCGCGGCTTGCTCAAGGGCTGCGGTACCCTAACGCCATGCGTGCCGTACGCCTTCTGCTTAGCGGGCCGCGCTGATCAGCACCGACCCCCGGTCAGTCGCGGGGCCGGCATCGGCGCGGCGTCCCCTCCTGTGCGAGGGGTTTTTTCGTTTCCGCAGGCAGAGACGATCGATGGAGCTTTGAGGATCATGAGCGAGACGAACCCCGCTGCCAACGCCGCGACGTCAGCGGAGGCCGCGCCGCACCGCTACACGGCCGCCATGGCAGCCGAGATCGAGGCACGCTGGCAGGACTTCTGGGACGCCGAGGGCGTCTACGCGGCGCCGAACCCCAAGGGCGACCTGGCGGGGGCCCCCGAGCTCGTCGCCAAGCCCAAGAAGTTCATCATGGACATGTTCCCATATCCGTCGGGTGCGGGCCTGCACGTCGGCCACCCGCTGGGGTACATCGCCACCGACGTCTACGCCCGGTTCCAGCGCATGACCGGCCACAACGTCCTGCACACCCTGGGCTTCGACGCCTTCGGCCTGCCCGCCGAGCAGTACGCCGTGCAGACCGGCACGCACCCGCGCGTGTCCACCGAGGCCAACATCGAGAACATGAAGTCCCAGCTGCGCCGGCTGGGCCTGGGCCACGACAAGCGCCGGTCGTTCGCCACGATCGACCCGGAGTACTACAAGTGGACCCAGTGGATCTTCCTGCAGATCTTCAACTCCTGGTACGACGCGGAGGCGAAGAAGGCCCGCCCGATCTCCGAGCTGATCGCCCAGTTCGAGTCCGGTGAGCGCCCGGTCCCGGACACCACGCGCACCTGGCAGGAGCTGACCGCCGCCGAGCGCGCCGACGTCCTGGGCCGGTACCGCCTGGCCTACGCCTCCGACGCGCCGGTCAACTGGTGCCCCGGCCTGGGCACCGTGCTGGCCAACGAGGAGGTCACCGCCGACGGCCGTTCCGAGCGCGGCAACTACCCGGTCTTCAAGGCCAAGCTGCGCCAGTGGAACATGCGCATCACCGCCTACGCCGACCGGCTGCTGGAGGACCTGGACGAGCTGGACTGGCCCGAGGCCATCAAGCTGCAGCAGCGCAACTGGATCGGCCGCAGCGAGGGCGCCCGCGTCGACTTCCCGATCGACGGCGAGCGCATCACGGTCTTCACCACCCGCCCGGACACCCTGTTCGGCGCGACCTACATGGTGCTGGCCCCCGAGCACCCGCTGGTCGAGAAGTTCACCCCCGACGCCTGGCCCGAGGGCACGCACGCGGCGTGGACCGGCGGCCACGCCACTCCCGCCGAGGCCGTCGCCGCCTACCGCGCGCAGGCCGCCTCGAAGTCCGACGTGGAGCGGCAGGCCGAGGCCAAGGACAAGACCGGTGTCTTCACCGGCGCGTTCGCCACCAACCCGGTCAACGGCGAGCGGATCCCCGTCTTCATCGCCGACTACGTCCTGATGGGCTACGGCACCGGCGCGATCATGGCCGTGCCGGGGCACGACTCCCGCGACTTCGCCTTCGCGCGCGCCTTCGAGCTGCCGGTCCGCTGCGTGGTCGAGCCGACCGACGGCCGGGGCACCGACCCGGCCACCTGGGACGACGCGTTCGTCTCCGACAACGCGAAGATCGTCAACTCGGAGGGCGACGGCCTGCGCCTGAACGGCCTGGGCGTCACCGAGGCCAAGGCCCGCATCACCGCGTGGCTGGAGGAGCGCGGCATCGGCGAGGGCACCGTCAGCTTCCGCCTGCGCGACTGGCTGTTCAGCCGCCAGCGCTACTGGGGCGAGCCCTTCCCGATCGTCTACGACGAGGACGGCGTCGCCCACGCGCTGCCCGAGTCGATGCTGCCCCTGGAGCTGCCGGAGGTCGAGGACTACTCGCCGCGCACCTTCGACCCGGACGACGCCGACACCCAGCCCGAGACGCCGCTGTCGCGCAACGAGGACTGGGTCAACGTCACCCTGGACCTGGGCGACGGCCCCAAGAAGTACCGCCGCGAGACCAACACCATGCCCAACTGGGCCGGTTCCTGCTGGTACCAGCTGCGCTACCTGGACCCGCACAACGACCGGCACCTGGTCGACCCGGAGATCGAGCAGTACTGGATGGGCCCGCGCGAGGGCCTGCCGCACGGCGGTGTCGACCTGTACGTGGGCGGCGCCGAGCACGCCGTGCTGCACCTGCTGTACGCCCGCTTCTGGTCCAAGGTGCTGTACGACCTGGGGCACGTCTCCTCCGCGGAGCCGTACCACAAGCTGTTCAACCAGGGCATGATCCAGGCCTACGTCTACCGCGACAGCCGGGGCATCGCGGTGCCGGCCGCCGAGGTGGAGGAGCGCGACGGCGTCTACTACCACCAGGGCGAGCGGGTCAGCCGCCTGCTGGGCAAGATGGGCAAGTCGCTGAAGAACGCGGTCACCCCGGACGAGATCTTCGCGGAGTACGGCGCCGACACGCTGCGCCTGTACGAGATGGCCACGGGCCCGCTGGACGTCTCCCGCCCGTGGGACACGCGGGCGGTTGTCGGCCAGTTCCGGCTGCTGCAGCGGCTGTGGCGCAACATCGTCGACGAGAACACCGGCGAGGTCACCGTCACCGACGCCGAGCCCGACGAGGACATGCTGCGCGCCCTGCACAAGGCCGTCGACGGTGTGCGCCAGGACCTGGAGGGCCTGCGTTTCAACACCGCCATCGCCAAGGTCACCGAGCTGAACAACCACCTGACCAAGGCCGGCGTGCCGGTGCCGCGGTCCGTGGCCGAGCCGCTGGTGCTGATGGTCGCGCCGCTGGCCCCGCACATCGCCGAGGAGCTGTGGCACAGGCTGGGCCACACCGACTCGGTCGTCCTCCAGGACTTCCCGGTCGCCGACCCGCGTTACGTGGTGGACGAGACGGTGACCTGCGTCGTCCAGATCAAGGGCAAGGTCAAGGCCCGCCTCGAGGTGCCGCCGGCCATCTCCGAGGAGGAGCTGGAGAAGGCGGCCCTGGCCGACGAGAAGGTCGTCGCGGCGCTGGGCGGAGCGGGCATCCGCAAGGTGATCGTGCGGGCGCCGAAGCTGGTGAACATCGTCCCGGCGTGATCGCCGGCCGGCGGACGCCACCGGTTTCGGGGTAGTCCCTTACGGGCAGGTTCGGGGTTCGTCCGGAACTCCGGGCCTGCCCGCTGCGTTTACCGTGGAGAGCGCAGCGGCCTCGGCCGTACCGACCGGAGGAGGAGCGTCATGGAAGTCGTGCTCACCGTGTTCGTCCTGCTCTTCCTGCTCTGTGTCGGCCTGGGCGCGTACGCCACGGTCCGGGCGGTCGGCGCCGCCAAGCGCGGGGTGGACCGGACGCTGGCGCAGGCCCGCCGCACGGTCGAGGACCACACCCTGCGCGCCAAGTCCTTCGCCCAGACCGGACCGGCCGGCGAGATCGCCCAGTTGCGGCTCGCGCTGCGCACCTCCATGCGCGCCACGCAGGACGCGCTGTCCGCGGCCGCGGCCGCGGACGAGTCGCTGAAGGAGTCCCTCGGCCTCTTCGAGCGGCTCAGCGCCCACGGACACGAGCTGGACGCCGACCTCAAGCGCCTGGAGACCGAGCCGGACCGGGCGGCGCTCGCCGCGCGGCTGCCCGAACTGCGCAGCCGCACCGAGCGCATCACCACGTCCGCGGACTCCCTGCGCTGGGCCGTCCGCGACCGGGCCCTCCGCTTCACCGACGACGAGCTCGGCGCCCTCAGCGCCCAGATCGACATCGAGGCCGGCGCCCTGCGGCACTGGACCCGGACCGAACCCGCCCGGGAGCCCCGGCAGTGGCCGCAGGAGCCCGCCCCCACCGCCGCCGACGGCCCGGCCGCCCGGCAGAACCGGGCGGCGGCGCCCGGTGCCCGCACCGCCGAGGAGCCGGCCGCCCAGGCGATCACCCCGCCGTCCTGGCGCCCCGCCGCGCCCTGGCAGAAGAAGCCCCGCCCCGAGAGCACCACCTGAACGGACCGCGCAGGTACGGCAGCACCGGGGACCGGGATGCCACGCGGGCGCTACGCCAGGTAACCTCCAGCTCATGTCCCGCCATGTCGCGATCGTCACCGATTCAACGGCCTACCTGCCGCCGCGGACGATGGAGCGCCACGGCATCACCGCGGTCCCGCTGACCGTGGTCCTCGGCGACCAGGCCCTCGAAGAGGGCACCGAGATCTCGACCCGCTCCCTGGCCCAGGCGCTGCAGAAGCGGCGCTCCGTCACCACCTCCCGCCCCAGCCCGAAGGTGTTCGCGGACACCTACCGCCGGGTCGCCGAGTCCGGCGCGAGCGGCATCGTCTCCCTGCACCTGTCCGCCGAGCTGTCCGGCACCTACGACGCGGCGGTCCTGGCCGCGCGCGAGGCGCCGGTCCCCGTACGGGTGGTGGACACCGGGATGGTCGCGATGGCGCTCGGCTTCTGCGCGCTCGCCGCGGCCGAGACCGCGCAGGCCGGCGGCACGGTGGAGGAGGCCGTGACCGCCGCCGAGAAACGCGCCGCGGGCACGTCCGCCTGCTTCTACGTCGACACCCTCGACTATCTGCGCCGCGGCGGCCGGATCGGAGCGGCGCAGGCCCTGCTCGGTTCCGCACTGGCCGTCAAACCCCTGCTCCAGCTCGACGGTGGCCGCATCGAGCTGCTCGAGAAGGTCCGCACGGCGTCCAGGGCCATCGCGCGCCTGGAGGAACTCACCGCCGAGCGGGCGGGAGACGCCGAGGTCGACATCGCCGTCCACCACCTCGCCGCCCCCGACCGCGCCGCCGCGCTCGCCGACCGGCTGCGGGCACGGGTGCCGGGCCTGGCCGACCTGCACGTCAGCGAGGTCGGGGCGGTGATCGGGGCGCACACCGGGCCGGGGTTGCTGGGCGCGGTCGTCTCGCTGCGCTGACGCCGGGGCCCGTCCGGTCCCGTCCCCGAGGGCGGTTTCCCGGGACTTCTCCGACGCAGGTATCACTCGTTCGAGTGAGGCGATTGTCCACAACCGGGCGGTCGTCCACCGAAACAGGCCAAGATCAACACGAGTCGGCGGAATGCCCGATCGTCGTGGCATGGCACTGCGCTCACGTTCCCGCACAGCGACTTCGACCGGCGGTCGCGGTCCCGTTTCCGACGGCCGCATCCGCCACCGCCGGACCACCCGCCGCCGCGCCCGCCACCGCCCGCCCGCCCCGGGGGAGGAGCTGCGCCGCCGGGCGGAACTCCTCTTCGGCGGCGAACGAGCCCTTCGGTGCCGGGAGTCGGGGAACGCGCCGCCGGACCCGCAGGCGCCCGCCGACACGGCGACGGGTCCGGCGACCGCGACGGGGCCGGCGACCGCGACGGGGCCGGCGACCGCGACGGGGCCGGCGACCGCGACGGGGCCGGTGACCGGCCCGTGCCGGGCCCGGACGGGGACCGCGGCCGTATTCCGGCTCGCCGCGGCACCCGCTCGCACGGCCGGGCCTTCCCGTGCGGCCGGCACCGTCCCGGAGCCGCCACCGGCCGGTGCGGCGGCGCCGCCGGAGCCGGGGACGGAGGAACCGGCGAGGCCCGACTGGCGGGAGCGGGCCGGGCTGGCACTGCGGGAGCGGATGCCGGTGTGGCTCCAGACGCGGTACGGGGTGGAGCGGCGGGCCGTCCTCGCGCTCGCCCTGGTGCTCGTCGCCGCTGCCGTGTTCGCCGTGCAGCACTTCTGGACGGGCCGTGCCCGCTCGGTGAGCGCCCCTCAGGTCGTGCACACCGGGGCGCCGTTCGGCGGCGGGAGGGGCGGGCGGCCGGCGGCCGGACCGGACGGCGGCCCGGACGGCGGCCCGGCGGCGGCACCGGGCGCGCGGATCGTCGTGGACGTCAGCGGCAAGGTGCGCGAACCGGGGATCCTTCGGCTGCCGGCCGGTGCCAGGGTGGCCGACGCGCTGCGGGCGGCGGGCGGAGTCCGGCCGGGCGTGAGCACGGAGGGACTCAACCGCGCCCGCTTCCTCATCGACGGCGAACAGCTCGTCGTCGGCGCCGCGGCGGCGGCCGCAGCTCCGCCCGGCCCGGCCGGCGCGGCGCCCTCCGGACCGGCGGGCACGGGTCCCGCGGCGCCGGTCTCCCTCAACACGGCCACCGCGGACCAGCTCGACACCCTGCCCGGAGTCGGCCCGGTCCTGGCACGGCACATCATCGACTACCGCACCCGGCACGGCGGTTTCCGCTCGCTGGACGAGCTGCGCCAGGTCAACGGCATCGGCGACCGTCGCTTCAGCGACCTGCGCGACCTGGTGCGGCCGTGAGCCGCGCGGCGCGGCGGGCCGACGCGGCGCGAGCCGCATCGCGGGAGCACGGGACGACCCGCTCGGACCGGACGGGCCCCCTGGACCTGCGCCTGGTCCCGCCCGCGCTCGCGGCCTGGGCCACGGCGGCGCTGACCGTCGACGCCCCGGCGGCCCGCAGCGTCGTGATCACCGCGGTCTGCCTGGCCGGCGGGGTCGCCCTGCTGTCACGGCGAGGACATGCGCGGAGGCGGGGGGAGGACGGCGAGCGTGACGCCGAGCGGGAGGACGCCGAGCGTGACGCCGAGCGGGGGGACGCCGAGCGTGACGCCGAGCGGGAGGGCCGTGCTGAGCCGTCTTCACGAGCCGACGAGGCGGTGCGGGTCCGGCCGGCGGTGCGGGATGCGAGGGCGCTGCCGGAGCCGGACCGGCGGACGGTGCGGGAAGCGGGGGCGATGCCGGCACCGCACCGCCGCACGGTCCCTGCCGGAGCGGTGCCGGCGCCGGTGCCGGTGCCGGCGGGGCGGGCGGTGACAGCCCGGCCGAGCGGGCGGCAGGGACCGGTGACCCGGGCGCCGGGACGGTTCCGCTGGGCCCGCCCCGCCGTCGCCGCGGTGCTGCTGTGCGCCGCCGCGGCGGCCGCCTCCGCCGGTCTGCACGGGGCGGACGTCCGGCGCGGCCCGATGCCCGAGCTGGCCCGGCGGTTCGCGACGGTGACCGCGGAGATCGAGCTGACCGGCGACCCCTGGCTCAACCGGGCCCGGGTGCGCGGCGACCACCCGGCGCCCGTGGCGGTGCTGGCCCGGGCCGAGGTGCGCAGCGTCGAGGAGGCCGGCGGAAGGCGGGTGCGGACGCGGACTGCGGTGCTGCTCGTCGTCGGTGCGGACGTCCCCGCGCCCGAGGACGACACCGCGAGCGGCCGGGGCGCCGGGCCGCCGCCGGCGACCGCCGCAGGGCGAGGGGCGCGGGGACGCGCCGCGTGGCTCGGGCTGCTGCCGTCCACACGGCTGCTCGTGGACGGACGGCTGGCGCCCGCGTCGGCGGGCGGCGACCGGACCGCGGCCGTGCTGCGGGTGCGCGGCCGGCCGCAGCCGCGGGTCGTGGCGGGACCGAGCGGGCCGCAACGGCTGGCGGGGCGTCTCAGGGCGGGGCTGCGGGAGGCGACGGAGGACCTGCCGGACGACGCGCGGGCGCTGCTGCCCGGGCTGGTCGTCGGGGACACCTCGCGGATCACTCCCGAGCTGGACGACGCCTTCAAGGAGACCGACCTGGCGCACACGCTCGCGGTCTCCGGCAGCAACCTGACCATCCTGCTCGCGCTGCTCATCGGACCGCCCGGCCTGGCGCAACGGGTCGAGCGCCGCGGCCTGGCCCCGCGCCTGGGGCTCTCGCTCCGGGCGACGGCCCTGGCCGCGGGAGCGCTGACGCTGGGCTTCGTCATCGTCTGCCGGCCCGACCCCAGCGTCCTGCGGGCCGCGGCCTGCGGCGCGGTCGCGTTGCTCGCCCTGGCCACCGGGCGCCGCCGGTCCCTCGTTCCGGCGCTGGCCACGGCGGTCCTGCTGCTGGTGCTGTACGACCCCTGGCTGTCCCGCAGTTACGGCTTCCTGCTGTCCGTGCTGGCCACCGGCGCGCTGCTCGTGCTGGCGCCGGGCTGGAGCGAGGCGTTGCGGCGGCGCCGGGTGCCGCCGAGGCTCGCCGAGGCACTGGCGGCGGCCGCCGCGGCACAGGCCGTGTGCGCGCCGGTCGTGGCGGTGCTGTCGGCCCGGGTGAGCCTGGTGGCGGTGCCGTGCAACCTGCTGGCCGAGGCTGCGGTGGCACCGGCCACGGTGCTCGGGTTCGCGGCGCTGGCCACGGCACCGGTGGCGATGCCGGTGGCCGGGGCGCTGGCCCGGTGCGCGAGTTGGCCGGCCGGATGGATCGCCGGGGTGGCCCGGACCGGGGCCGCGCTGCCGGGCGCGGGGGTGGACTGGCCGGCCGGCGGGACGGGCGCGCTGTCGCTCGCGGCGCTCACGGTGGCCGTCGTCCTGGCGGGACGGAGGCTGGTCCGGCACCCGTGGTGGTGCGCGGTGCTCGGAGTGCTGATCGTGCTGCAGGTGACGCGGCCGGCCCCGCTGACCCGGGCGCTGACGGGCTGGCCGCCGCCGGGCTGGCGGTTCGCGATGTGCGATGTCGGGCAGGGGGACGCGACCGTGCTGGCGGCGGGCGACCACACCGCGGTGGTGGTGGACGCCGGACCCGATCCGGCGCTGGTCGACCGGTGCCTGCGGCAGCTGGGCGTCACGCGGATCCCGCTGCTCGTCCTCACCCACTTCCACGCCGATCATGTGGCGGGCCTGCCCGGCGTGCTGCGGGGCCGCACGGTGGCCGCGATCCAGACCACCGCCCTCGGCGAACCGGCTGATCAGGCGGAGTTCGTCAGCAGGGAGGCGGCCGAACGGCGCATCCCCGTCACGACGGCCGTCGCGGGGGAGGAGCGGCGCACCGGCCCGCTCGCCTGGCGGGTCCTGTGGCCGCCGCGGAGCGCGCGACCGCCCCCGGGCGCACGGGTGCCTCCGGCGTGGCCGGGCGCCGGCCCGGAGCCGGAGGGGCCGAACGACGCCAGCGTGGTGCTGCTCGTCCGCACCGGCGGACTGCGGCTGTTGCTGCTCGGGGACCTCGAACCCCCGGCGCAGCGGTCCCTGTTGCGATCCCCGGCGGCAGCCGGGATGGCCGGGGCGGACGTGCTGAAGGTGGCCCATCACGGCTCGGCCTACCAGGACCCGGAACTGATACGGCTCGTGGCGCCCCGGGTGGCGCTCGTCTCCGCCGGCGCAGACAACCCGTACGGCCACCCGGCACCGGCGACCGTGGCCGCGCTGCGGGCCGGCGGTGCGGTGGTGCTGCGCACCGACCGCGACGGGGCGCTGGCGGTGGGCGGAAGCGGGGGGAGCGGAGGGGAGCTGCGGGTGACGGGGGAGAACTGAGCACCGTAAGGGGAGAGGCGGGTGGTGGGGAGGACCGAGGACACCGGGGGCGGGCCGCGCGGCGGCCGCCGGGAGGCCTCACCCGGCCGTCCACCGCGCGGCCGGTGCCGGAGAATGGGCGCGTGAGCGATGTGAGACACGTGCTGGTGCTGCCCGACCGGGACGCCGCGGAGGAGGCGGCCGCCGCGCTCGGGCAGCGCTTCGGGACCGACGAGGAACCGCAGCTGGTCCGGGACGCGCTGGCCGGCGAGGACGACGCCGAGGACGCGCAGTGGCTGGTGGTCCTGCGGGACGAGGAGGACCGGCTCGACCCCGCCGAGCTGGACGCGTTCGCGGCGCAGTGGGAGGGCTGGCGCGAGGAGCCGTGACCGGGCGGCGGCCGCCCGCCGGTGCTGTCCTGCCCGGGGCGTGGGCAACGTCGGGGCGCTGTCGGTGCCGCGTGGGATGCTGGAGGCGATGGCCAGGAAGACTGCGAATGACGACCCGCTCGCCCCGGTGACCCTTGCCGTGGGCCAGGAGGACCTGCTGCTCGACCGTGCCGTGCAGGAGGTGGTGGCCGCCGCCAAGGCCGCCGACGCCGACACGGACGTGCGCGATCTGGGCCCGGACCAGCTGCAGCCCGGCACGCTCGCCGAGTTGACCAGCCCGTCGCTCTTCGCGGAGCGCAAGGTGGTGGTCGTACGCGATGCGCAGGACCTGTCCGCCGACACGGTCAAGGACGTGAAGGCGTACCTCGGTTCGCCCGCCGAGGAGATCACGCTCGTGCTGCTGCACGCCGGCGGAGCGAAGGGCAAGGGGCTGCTCGACGCGGCGCGCAAGGCGGGTGCGCGGGAGGTGGCCTGCCCGAAGATGACCAAGCCGGCGGACCGGCTGGCGTTCGTGCGGGGGGAGTTCCGCGCCTCCGGGCGGTCGGCCACGCCGGAGGCGTGCCAGGCGCTCTGCGACGCGATCGGCAGTGATCTGCGCGAGCTGGCCTCGGCGGTCTCGCAGTTGGTCGCCGACGTGGAGGGCACGATCGACGAGGCGGTCGTCGGGCGGTACTACACCGGGCGGGCCGAGGCCTCCAGCTTCACGGTCGCGGACCGGGCGGTGGAGGGGCGCACCGCGGAGGCGCTGGAGGCGCTCAGGTGGTCGCTGGCGACCGGGGTGGCGCCCGTGATGATCACCAGCGCGCTGGCGCAGGGCGTGCGCGCGATCGGCAAGCTGTCCTCCGCGCGCGGCGGGCGTCCCGCGGACCTGGCCCGCGAACTGGGCATGCCGCCGTGGAAGATCGACCGGGTCCGGCAGCAGATGCGGGGCTGGACGCCGGACGGGGTCGCGGCGGCGCTGCGGGCCGTGGCCGAGGCGGACGCGGGCGTGAAGGGCGGCGGGGACGACCCCGAATACGCCCTGGAGAAGGCGGTGGTGACCATCGCCCGGGCGGCGCGGTCGAGAGGACGCGCGTAGGCGCGTCCGGGGACGGCACGGACACGCCGACCGACACCCGTCGCGGGCCCGCCGCGGAAGGGCCGGCCTCGCGGGCCCCGTGAGCTGGTGCGCACCCGCGGGCCCAGCGGCTGTGAAGGACCGGCACACACCGCAGGGCACTGGCTCGGAGTGGTCCGGTGCGTACCCGCGGCCCGCGTGGGCTCGAAGGGCCGGTGCGTACCCGCGG